>CAZQSP010000012.1:0-19163 GCA_964596085.1 uncultured Oscillospiraceae bacterium | reverse complement strand
GAATCAGAAAAACAGATGATGTGATAGAAAAAATCGGAATCGAAAAGAGCAAGGCGGCCTTTAACAATGCGGACTTGGTAATATTCGTAATTGACAGAAGCAAGGCACTTGACGATGAGGACTTTGAGATCATAGATTTTATCGGGGACAGAAAAGCACTTGTCGTAATAAACAAGTGCGACCTTGCGGAGGCTGTAGACAGACGGCAGATAGAAAAGCTTATGCCAAGCTCACTAATTATAGAAACATCTATGACTGACGAAGCGGGTCTTGATGAAATCGAAAATGTGATTGAGGAGCTTGTTTACGGTGGCGAGGTCAAGCAGGGCAGCAGTATGATGCTTACGAATGTCCGTCACAAGAGCCTGCTTGAGGAGGCGGCACAGGCTCTCTGCGATGCAATAGAAATGGCAGCAGCCTGTCAGCCGCTCGAATTTCTTGAAATAGATGTAAACAGAGCATATGAGTGCCTGGGTCTTATCATAGGTGAGGAGGTCGAGGACGATATAATCAACGAGGTTTTCTCAAGATTCTGCTTGGGAAAATAATCATCGGGAGGATATAAGGTGGAAAGAAATTTAATGGGCGAATACGATGTGATAGTCGTCGGCGCAGGACACGCAGGCTGTGAGGCAGCCCTGGCAGCGGCAAGAATGGGAATGAAAACCCTGATGTTTTCAATAAATCTTGAGGCTGTGGCTATGATGCCGTGCAATCCTTCAATCGGCGGGACGGGCAAGGGCCATCTTGTGAGAGAAATTGACGCGCTCGGCGGAGAAATGGGTATCAACATCGACAAGAGCTTCATACAGAGTAAAATGCTCAACACGGCAAAGGGTCCGGCTGTTCATTCGCTGAGAGCACAGGCGGACAAGAATCGGTATCACCTTGAGATGAAAAAGACGATTGAAAAGGAGCCTAAGCTGGATATGAAGCAGGCTGAGGTTACTGATTTGATTGTTGAGAACGGAAGGGTCTGCGGTGTTGAAACGCGGACACACAGCTATTATACCGCAGGTGCTGTTATTTTGGCGACGGGAACCTTCCTAAGGGGCAAAATTTTTATAGGTGACAGCGCATTTGCAAGCGGACCGAACGGCTTGGCCGCATCAAACGAGCTTGCGGACAATTTGAAAAAGCACGGTATGAGGCTTCGCAGATTTAAGACGGGAACTCCTGCAAGATGCTTGGGAAGCAGCCTTGATTATGAAAAGATGATTCCGCAGTATGGCGACGAAAAAACAGTACCGTTTTCATTTATGAACGATGAGATTGGAGAAAATCAAGCATTGTGCTGGCTGACCTACACCAACGAAGAAACACATAAGGTTATCCGTGAAAATTTTCATCGCTCGGCACTATTCGGCGGTCAGATAGAGGGCATAGGACCACGCTATTGTCCGTCAATAGAGGACAAGGTCAATCGCTTCGCCGATAAGGAAAGACACCAGACCTTCATCGAGCCTGAGGGACTTGATACGGATGAGATGTATATACAGGGAATGTCGTCAAGCCTGCCGGAGGATGTGCAGTATGCATTTTACAAGACGATACCCGGACTTGAAAATATAAGAATAGTCAGACCTGCGTATGCGATAGAATATGACTGCATAGACCCGCAGGATTTGAAATTAAATCTCGAATACAGGAGCATAGAAAATCTTTTCTGTGCCGGACAGTTCAACGGCAGCTCAGGTTACGAGGAGGCGGCAGCACAGGGCTTGATGGCAGGTATTAACGCAGCTCTCAAAATTTCCCAAAAACCGCCGTTTATACTCGGAAGAGATGAGGCTTATATTGGCGTTCTAATCGACGATTTAGTGACTAAAGGTACTAATGAGCCTTACAGAATTATGACCAGCAGAGCGGAATATAGGCTGCTTCTGAGGCAAGACAATGCTGACCTGCGCTTAACGGAAAAAGCTTACAGGATTGGGCTGGCGAGCAAGGAAAGATATGACAGATACCTTCAAAAGAAGGCCGAGGTGGAAAACGAAATTCAAAGACTCGAAAATAAGACGGTCGGACCTAAGGATGCCAACGAATTTTTGGAGGCGCACGGCACGGCGGCGATATCGGGCAGAGTATCCTTTGCGGAGCTTCTCAAAAGACCGCAGCTTTCGTATGAAGCTTTGGCAGAGCTCGATGATGACACAAGACCGCAGCTTTCGTATCACGCGGTCACTCAGCTTGAGGTTCAGCTAAAGTATAAGGGATATATCCAAAAGCAGCTCCAACAGGTAGAGCGTTACAAAAAGCTTGAGAGTAAGAAGCTCGATGAGGCCTTCGACTATTCTCAGATTGAGGGGCTTCGCATCGAGGCTGTTCAAAAGCTTAATCAAATTCGCCCGACATCCTTGGGACAGGCATCGAGAATTTCAGGTGTTTCGCCTGCGGATATAAATGTACTTATGGTTTATTTGGAAAAGAGGAGAAGATGCAGCAAGTGACAGATTTAAGAAACGCTTTGGCAGAGCTTGGACTTTTGGCAGATGAGGAGCAGGCTCTCAAATTTGAAAAATATATGTCAGGTATTCTCGAATGGAATGAAAAGGTCAATCTTACGAGGATAACGGAGAGAGATGAGTTCATAGTCAAGCATTTTCTTGATTCGCTCGTATGCATCGGATACGAGGAATATCGTTCTGCGGAAAAAATAATAGATGTCGGAACGGGTGCCGGTTTTCCGGGAGTTCCGCTTGCGATAGCCTCTCCCGAAAAGGAGTTCGTGCTGATGGACTCACTGAACAAGAGACTCAAAATCATAGACGAGCTGTGTGCCGAGGCAGGGATAGGGAATGTGAGCACTGTACACGCGCGTGCCGAGGAGCTCGCACATAACAAACAGCACAGAGAAAAATACGATCTTTGTGTATCACGCGCAGTTGCAAATATGGCGGTGCTTGCGGAATACTGCCTGCCCTTTATCAGAGTGGGAGGCTGCCTAATGGCATACAAGGGACCGGAGGCATACGATGAGGCAGAAAAAGCAGGAAAGGCAATCAGGCTTTTGGGCGGAGAGATAAGCGAGATCAGAGCTGCCGAGCTTGAAAAATATGATATATCTCACAAGATAATCGTAATAAAAAAGATAAAAAATACTGTGTCGAAGTATCCGAGAAAAGCGGGTATACCGACGAAGGAACCCTTATTATGACAGTAATAAGGGTTTTTTGTTTAACGAAAATTCACATAACTGCCGTAGGAAATGTTACTATTTCCCCATAGAAGGTGTGTTTTGAGAGGTGTGACAAAAGGAGGAAATATGAGAATAATACAAATTCCCGTGGAGCTTGTCGTTCCAAATCCGGAGCAACCGCGAAAGCTTTTTTCGGACAATGAGCTGGAAGAATTAACCAACTCGATCCGAGAGTACGGTGTGCTTCAGCCACTGTTGGTAAAAAGGACTGAGGGCAAAAGGTTCATATTGATAGCAGGAGAAAGGCGACTTCGTGCATCCAAGCTTGCCGGACTCAGCAAGGTGCCGGTAATTATCAAGGAGCTTCAGGAGCCGGAGGCAGCGCTTATTTCTCTGGTCGAAAATGTGCAAAGGGAAGACCTGAATTTTTTGGAGGAAGCAAGGGCATATAAAAAATTGATGGATGATTTCAATTTGACACAAGGAGAGATTGCAAAGCGTGTCAGCAAACAGCAGTCAACAATTTCAAACAAAATACGCATATTATCCTTGCCGGAGGAGCTTCAGCAGCTCCTGCTCCAAAACAGATTGACCGAGCGGCACGCGAGAGCTCTTTTGAAGCTCGACGATGAAAACGACAGAAGGAAGGTTCTAAACCGTGTTATAGAGAACAGTCTCAATGTTAAGCAGACCGAAAAGCTCGTTGAGGATCTGCTGCTCGGAAAGGAAAAGGCGCGTCGACAAAAAAACAAGATAAACTACATAAGCTACAAGATATATATAAACACAATCAGGAAGGCATTTAATCAAGTGAAAACGATTGAGAAGGGTGCCAAATTCATAGAAAATGATCAAGGCGAGTTTATGGAAGTAAAGATTCTGATTCCTAAAAACGATAGATGTTTCACGTGAAACATCTATTTTTTTCTGATAAGAGTAGAAATAAAAAGGAAAGTAGTGTATAATAGGACTCAGATATTGATTTAGGAAGCTAAGCTTAGTTGTAATATTACAAGGAGGAATTATTTTGGGAAAGGCGATTGCAATATTTAATCAAAAGGGTGGTGTCGGCAAGACAACAACAAACATCAATCTGGCTGCGTGTCTGGCAAACAGAGGAAAGAGGGTTTTGATTCTAGACATAGATCCGCAGGGCAATACTACAAGCGGAATAGGTGTTACCAAGCGCAGCCTGACAGATACGGTATACAATATTTTGATTGACAAGGACTATGACCCGAGCAAGGCGATTATGAGGACCAATGTTGAGAACCTCGACTTGATCCCGGCAAGTGTCGATTTGGCAGGCGCAGAGGTTGAGCTTGTGGAGGTTGAGGGCAGACAAAATGCGCTCAGACTCGGACTCGAAAAAATCAAGGACAGATACGACTATATCTTTATAGACTGTCCGCCGTCACTCGGACTTCTGACAATAAATTCGCTTGCGGCAGTAGACAGTGTGCTTATACCGATACAGTGCGAGTTCTACGCCCTGGAGGGAGTAAGTCAGCTTGTGAGCACAATAGAGCTGGTGAAAAAGAGCCTCAATCCAAGCCTTGAGATACAGGGTGTAATTCTCAGTATGTTTGACGGCAGAACCAACCTCTCAATACAGGTGGTACAGGAAGTAAAGAAGCACTTTGGCAATAAGGTTTATGCCACGGTGATACCGAGAAATGTACGTCTTGCGGAAGCTCCGAGCTACGGAATGCCGATAACGGAGTACGACCCAAAGTCAAAGGGTGCCGAGGCATACGGAGATTTTGCGGATGAGTTTTTGGAGTTGGAGGAGAACTGATGGCAGCAAAAAAAGGCGGCTTGGGCAGAGGCTTGGAAGCGTTACTGAGCGATGCGATGCCCGTAGACATTTCAAAATCCGAGAGTCAACAGGAGGGTACAGCGAAAGGCTTGCAAGAGAGGGTGGAGTATATCAAAATCTTCGACATAAAGCCGAATGCAAACCAACCAAGAAAGACCTTCGATGAAGAGAAAATACAAGACCTGGCGAACTCAATACTCAAGCATGGCGTAATTCAACCTATCGTTCTGCGCAAGAGGGAAAAGGGCTACGAGATCGTAGCCGGCGAGAGAAGATGGAGAGCGGCAATAAAAGCAGGGCTTTCAGAGATCCCATGCCTTGTCAGAGAACTGAGCGACGAGCAGAATATGCTCATTGCTATCATAGAAAATATGCAAAGAGAGGATTTGAACCCAATCGAGGAAGCAGAGGGTTTGAATCAGATGATTGTAACCTACGGGATGACACAGGAGGAGGTTTCCAAGAGTCTCGGAAAAAGTCGTCCGTATATCGCAAATTCTCTGCGCCTGTTGAAGCTTCCGACATATGTGCAGGAGCTGGTATCTGCCGGCACACTCTCGGCGGCGCACGGAAGAACGCTCATTACAATAGAGGACGAAGCTGTAAGGAAGGCACTCTGTGACAGGATAGTAAAAGAGGGTCTGTCGGTGAGAGAGCTCGAAAGGCTTGCCGCAGAAATCGGAAAGCCAAAGAAAAAGCCGGTGAAAAAGCAAAAGGCCACAGAACTCAAGCGTATAGAAGCAGAGCTGAAGGATGCTCTTGGCACCAAGGTAAACATTGAGCAGAAGGGTGCAAGGGGCAAGGTGGAAATAGAGTTTTATAGCAGAGAAGAACTCGAGCGAATCATAGAACTGTTGAAAACACTCAAATAGCGAGTTTGTTTCACATGAAACAGCATTGCCCCATGCCTGCAAAGGGGCTGCTCTTGGGTCCAACATCCAATCCCCTTACTCGCTGCGCAACAGCTTCCCTCAGACATTAAAGGAAAGCCGGAATAATGAAAAATCTCCCCTTTGCACGGGAGATTTTTTTCGTATGCAATGCCTCCAATGCTTGCAAATGGACCCTCTTAGATATTAAGGGGAGCCGAGTGCAGAGTCTCGAGGCCATCACGAATTATTTTTTCGACCGTTTGCGGAAGCTCCGCAAGCTCGGCGCGGGACATATCCTTGGTCTCAATAGCAGGGTGAACCATAAAATCAATGTGGCAGCCCTTTGTTACAGACCCGCTTTGCTCATATGTTCTGTAACCGCCGTCAAGCGTAACGGGAACGATAGGGACCTTTGCCTTTGTTGCCAGCTTGAAGCTGCCCGGCTTAAACTCAGCCATCTCTGAGCTGCGGCTACGCGTTCCCTCGGGAAAGATAACCAAAGAAAAGCCCTGCTTCAGGTAATCGACCCCTTCGTTAATGGTGCGCAGAGATGCCCTCACATCGCCACGCTCAATAAAGATGCCTCGGATTCGCAGCACCCATTTTCCGAATACCGGAATAGAGCCGAGTGTATCCTTGGCTATAAAGGACAGCTGATGATTTTTTATGTTGTAAAGAAAGCTCAAAATATCAGCGTACGACTGATGATTTGCTATAAAAACTACCGGACCCTCCTTTGGAAGATTCTCGGGATTGATGACGGTGTAATCCACCTCAAATTTTTTTACGATGTGCGTGGACCATATTTGGCATGCCTCAAGTATCTTTGCTTGCTCGAGCTCTGTATTGCCGTCAAGCCTTGCTCTGTCAATCGCCTTCTTTTGCTCCTTGAGTCGGCCAATACCTCCGGCAATCGTCAGGATTCCGAATATATTATCCAAAAGCTTCAAATGAATACCTCCTTTGCTTTGCAGCGTAAGAATCAATACGATTATTTTACCACAAAGGGACTGTTTATTTCTACACAAAAAGTGTATAATTTATATATTCTGAAAAATTTAAGGAGGGGTGAAATGAAGACGTATAATAATATAACAGAGCTGATAGGTAATACACCTATATTGAAGCTGAACAGGATGATGCAGCAAGAGAGGCTTGCCTTTAATCTTTTTGCCAAATTGGAGGCATTCAACCCTGCCGGAAGTGCAAAGGACAGAATAGGCATGGCGATGATACGGGATGCTGAGAAGAAGGGCTTGCTCAAGCCGGGTGGAGCTATTATTGAGCCTACCAGCGGAAACACCGGCATCGGACTTGCAATGTCCGCAAATGCACTCGGCTACAGAGTGATACTGACCATGCCGGAAACTATGAGCATTGAGAGAGTAAATCTCCTGAGAGCCTACGGAGCAACGCTCGTACTGACAGAGGGCGCAAAGGGGATGCAGGGCGCGGTCGACAAGGCAGAAGAGCTGCACGAGCAGCTTCCCGGAAGCATAATCGCAGGACAGTTTTATAATCCTGCCAATCCGCAGATTCATTACGAAACTACAGGTCCTGAGATTTATGATGCGCTCGACGGTAAAATAGATATTTTTGTTGCCGGAGTAGGCACAGGCGGCACACTCAGCGGTGTCGGACGTTATCTCAAGGAAAAGAATCCGAAAATAAAAGTAATCGGTGTGGAGCCGGAAGGCTCGCCGCTCATCAGCAAGGGTGTCAGCGGACCGCACGGCATACAGGGAATAGGAGCAAACTTTATACCGGAAAATCTTGACAAAACGATTTATGATGAAATCGTAAGAGTGAGCAACGAGGCTGCATACTCTATGGGAAGAAGCATAGCCAAAACAGAGGGCTTCCTGGCAGGGATAAGCTCAGGAGCCGCACTTGCCGCAGCAGTTGAGCTCGGAAGCAGAGCAGAAAACAAGGGCAAAAATATAGTAGCGTTACTCCCGGACACAGGCGAAAGATACCTGTCAACGCCGATGTTCGCAGAGCAGCCGGCAGAGTAGTGTAAGCAGACAATCGCGCCGAGCGGCGTACTACAAACAGCGAAAGGAAAAAAATGGAAAAGAATGAAATTAAAGCATCCGAGAAAAAGAAAAGGTGTCTGATTGCGGCAGCGCTAGCCCTGGCTGTGCTTGCAGCAGCGATAAGCTACGAGGTCATCTGCGGCTATAACACGAATCCGCTGCCAATAGATTTAAGTCTGCAGAGCTTCTTCCTCTCGCTGAGGGGAGAGCCGCAAAACACAATAGTAGCCTCACTGACACATCTTACTGATACGGCAAGCGTGGTGCTGTACTGCGCTGTACTGCTACTCCTGCCGAGCAGAAAAAAATACGGGATTCCGCTTACGGCAGCGAGCATAGCAGGGGTTGCGGTTTACAAGCCGCTCAAGCATATTGCTCTCAGGGCACGTCCGGACAAGGCTTTACATCTGGTGGAGCAGGGCGGATATTCCTTTCCGAGCGGACATTCCGTTACATCAATCCTGTTTTACGGACTTGCCATATACCTCTTACAAAAGCACTGCAAGAACGACAAGCTCAGAAGGCTTCTGACGGGAATAGCTGCTTTCCTTTTTGTCTTTACGGGACCAAGCCGCATATATGTGGGTGTGCATTGGCCGACAGATGTTATTGTGGGCTGGTGCATAGGCGCTGCGCTGCTCATGCTTGCGATTTTGGTCTTGGAAAAATTGTATGCGAAAAAAACACAAGGATAGAAAAATGCTGCTTGTGAGAAAAAAGCTTGCAGGCAGCATTTTTGTATGCGATAAAGAAAACTGCGTCAGACTCGGCTCGCCGCAGGGCAAGCTTGAGCGCTGTATCCTATCTGAGCACAGCACCCGGATTGCGGTCAAAGTATATGCTCTTGTTCGTTGTGCTTAGCGGTATGGCATAGCAAAGCTTGACATTGTCGCCGAGCAGACCGAGCTTGACGGCAGCTCTGCCGGCAGAGTACATAATGCGATTGTCTATTCGATGATTGGCAGCGACCGAAACCGCAGAGCCGAGTGCGATTCCCAGATCGGTCACATTGAATATGCAGGGGCAGCCGTGCTTTTTGTTTTCGGCACAGCCTTCAAATCCGCACATACCGCAGTTGTTCAGCCCAAAGTAGGTATCATAGCAGCCAATGAGAACGACACAGCTGCTAGCGCTCAGATTGCGCGCATCTCGAAGCATAAACTCCTCATTATATTCCTCACCCAGCTCGTGCAAGGCAGCGGCAAGCCTTTCCTTGTCCTCGCCGGATACGACGGCGGTAATTACAGTGTCCCTTCCGCTTCCCTTGGGCGCGGTCTTTGCGGCTGCCGCCATCAGGTCAGCCACGGAAAAAACTGCAGATTGCTCTGCCTCATACATTGTTTTCAGCATTTTTTTCACCTCACTTTCAATCATTATACTAAAAAAGGCGGAGTAAAACAAGGCAGAGGATCAATGAAAAAACAAACTAAGTCGGTGCGGATATTGCCGAAACAAAAAAATTGTGGCATAATGTAGCTACAGTAAGATAAATGTACGCTGTGCGGATATGCCGCAGAAAAGAGGAACGCAAAATGAAATTTATAAGCACATAGTCCGAACAGGCAAGGTCAGAGGCTTCGACATATGTGGGATATCGCCGCGCTTCGATCAAGACAACACGACAGCAACCCCGGGTGCCGCAAGCATATTCGCGGTGGCTAACACACTGTGCAGGATGAACGGCTTGGATATAGACTTGGACGATAAGAGCTGGATATAGTCGGTAAAGAGACGAGGCAGAGTAAAAAAAGGATGAAAGCAGAGGGTAAACAGATATGGCAAAGGAACCGATTTTGGTAGTTATGGCGGCAGGCATGGGAAGCCGCTTCGGAGGCTTGAAGCAGATAGAGCCGGTGAGCGAGGAGGGTGAAATAATCTTGGATTTCTCGCTTTATGATGCTGTGATGGCAGGCTTCAAGAAAGCTGTTTTCGTAATAAAAAGGGAGAACGAGCGGGATTTTCGCAGGCTTATCGACGAGGGTGCGGGAAAATATATTGAGGTGGAATACGCATACCAGGAGCTGACCGCGCTGCCGGCGGGATACGATGTTCCGGAGGGCAGAGTAAAGCCCTGGGGCACGGCACACGCAGTTCTTGCTGCAGCCCAAAGCGCAGACGGCGCACGCTCACCCATCGCAGTCATAAATGCAGATGACTATTACGGACCCGGAGCATTCCAAAGCATTTACGCCTTCCTGGAAAATGCACAGGACAGCGAAAAATATAAATACTGTATGGTGGGCTACAATATAGAAAACACGCTCACGGAAAACGGATATGTTTCGCGCGGAGTGTGCCGTGCTACCGAGGACGGAAAGCTTGCGGAGATTACAGAGAGAACGAAGATAAAATGGCAGGGCGACAAAATCGTATATACCGAGGATGAGGAAAAGACATGGGAGGAGCTTCCGAGAGGAACCACGGTGTCCATGAACCTTTGGGGCTTTACTCCGTCAATGATGAACGAGCTCAGGAACGGCTTTCCGAGCGCACTCGACAGGATAATAAAGGAAAATCCGCTCAAGGGCGAATATTTTCTGCCGGGAGTAGTGGATAGACTGATACGAGAGGGGAAGGCAGAGGTGAAGCTGCTAAAGTCACCCGACAGATGGTACGGGGTGACATACAAAGAGGACAAACAAAGCGTGGTCGATGCGCTTCGTTCAATGAAGGACAAGGGCGAGTACCCGGAAAAGCTCTGGAGATAGCTCTCAGAGAAGCATAGACCGGTCGACGCACAGAAAAAGAGAGGGTGCAGACGATGGAGAACAATAAGCAGAAAAAACAAGATTATATACTGACCGTAATTTGCTATGTGATATGGGGCTTTCAGCCGCTTTACTATGCGATAATGCCCGGTACCGATGCTATGTTTCTTTTGATGTCCAGAATAAGCTGGGCGTGCATTTTTGTAACGGGGCTTGTTTTGCTGCAGGGCAGAGGCAAAGAAATACTTTCGGCTCTGCGCAATAAGGAGCTCATGCTGAAGCATATCATACCGGCGGCAATTTTCAACTTCCTGGATTGGGGCGTATATATGTGGGCTGTGATGAACGGACACATACTGGCGTGCAGTATGGCATATTATATCGCACCGCTTGTCGTCTGCTATTTCGGTGTACTGTTCTTCAAGGAAAAAATGAGCTGGCAGATGATAGCGGCAACGGCGATTATTTTGTGCGGCGTGATTTTTGCAGGAGAGGGCTTTGGAAGCTCACCGCTCATAAGCGGAATATTGATGGTCTGCTTTGCTGCGTATGCGGCATTTATGAAGGGCGTAAAAGAAGATTCACCGCTGTGTACAAGTCTTATGCTTTTGCTCGGGACACCGATAGCGATCATATTCATACTTTTGTTCAGAATGGGCGAAAACGGAATGGGAAGCGTGGATCTGAGCGTGCAGCTGTTCCTAATGGGTGCCGGAATTGTAACGGTAATGCCGGTACTGCTATATGCTGCCTGTGTCAAGCGTATGCCGATGACTGTTATGGGCTTTCTGCAATACCTGGCGCCTACGCTCGGCATCGTATGCAGCCTGCTTCTCGGAGAGACGATGGGAAGGAACGAGTATACCCTGTTCGCCTTTATTTGGACAGGAGTGCTGCTGTACAGTATAGTGACAGCGGTACGCGAAAAACGAGCAAAAAATCGCTTGCGTGAAGGCAGCCCGGATGCTTGAAAAGAAAAATGGCAAACGCAGGTCTGACCACCCGAGTCATCCAGATATTGCCCGGGACACACTCGGCAAGGCTCGGCCGGATGTAAAAATATGTATTTTAGATTTTTTGGAGTGACAGGCAAAGTTTTGCTTGCATTTTGGCTCCAAGCCGCTTATAATATTTGGGTACGGCTATATCCGTACAAATCTCTGCGACGAGAGGTATGCCCCGGGTAATACGGCTCAGGGCGGCTGAGAGCGTCGCCATATAGTCCATAGGGAGGTGACAAGATGACAAATTATGAAGTTATGTTCATTATCGACGCTGCTTTGGAGGATGAAAAGAAGGATGCGACAGTAGAGACAGTTCAGTCCATTATCGCTGCTGACGGTGAAGTCGAAAAGGTAGACGTTTGGGGAATGAGAAAGCTTGCTTATCCTATCAACAAGAAGGAAGAAGGCTACTATGTTGTAGTTGAATTTAAGGGCAATCCTACATTACCTAAGGAGCTTGACAGAAGACTCAAGATTTCCGATAACGTAATCAGACACATCATCTTAAGCAAGGATGAAAAATAGGAACGAGGTGTAAGATGAACAGCGTAGTTTTAATCGGAAGATTGACCAGAGATCCGGAGCTAAGATACACAGCCGGCACACAAATGGCGGTATGTAGCTTTAACGTGGCAATCGACAGACCTGTGAGAGCAGGTGCCGAGAAGCAGACGGACTTTCCGAGAGTTACTGTTTTCGGAAAACAAGCTGAGAACTGCGAAAGATTTCTCACAAAGGGAAGATTGGTAGGTGTTCAAGGCAGAATCCAGACAGGAAGCTACACCAACAAGGACGGAGCTACCGTTTACACCACGGATGTCGTAGCTGACAGAGTAGAATTTTTAGAATGGGGAGACAGAGCCTCGGGACAGGCAGAGCACTCAGGACAGTCGCAGTACCGCGCACAGGCTGCGGATGCGATACCGGAAGGCTTTGCGGCGATTGATGAGGATATTCCGTTCTAACAGAAAGGAGATATGAAAGCATGATGGATAAGAGACGCGGTGGCGGCATGAGAAGAAAGAAGGTTTGTCAGTTCTGTGCCGACAAGAGCGAAAAGATCGATTATAAGGATGTAGAAAAGCTGAGAAGATACATCACAGAGAGAGGCAAGATTCTTCCAAAGAGAATCACCGGAACCTGTGCTATGCACCAGAGAGAAGTAACGACCGCTATCAAGAGAGCAAGAATCGTTGCATTACTTCCATACGTAGCAGAGTAATACGGACAGCCCACTTGACGAGCTATGCCCCTTAGGCAGAGCAAAATAAGTATATGCAAATCCCTCGATACGCGATAAGAGAGCATCGAGGGATTTTTGTTAGTTTATGAGTATAAAATGTATAAAAAATGAATATTGCACCCCGGGACACAGACTGCAATTACATAACGGCTGTCTGCTTGCAATTATGGAGAAAAAATTTCAAAGCCGCAGAATTTGAAGCTAGCCATGTCGGAAAAAGCAGTAATTTTCAACACAAATGTACAAATATCAAAACAAAAGCTGTTAAGAAAATGCCAATTTTATAAATATACACGATAAAGCGATAACGCAGTAAAGCAAAGACGCGAGACTTTTGCAAAGCCATTTTCGGGCGCAAAGAAAAAAATTTTTCGTAAAAAACGCTAAAGTTAGCAGAAACAGAGCAAAAAACTATGGAATATCGTCTCCAAAAATATTATAATATGAGATAGCAATTCAGCAGATGTTAATGCGAATATTGATTCGCGAAAATGAATAATTATGAGAAATGGAGAGAAAAAATGGCAGTAATTATTAATGGACGAGATCTTACGATCGAACAGGTAATCAGCGTATGCAGACATCACGAAAGGGTTGAGCTTGCTCCTGAGGCTGTTGAGGCAGTAAACAAGGCAAGAGCATATGTTGAGAAAAAGGTTGCTGAAAAAGCTGTTGTTTACGGTCTTACCACAGGCTTCGGCAAGTTTGCCAACGTAGCTATCGACACGGATCAGACAGCAGAGCTTCAGAGAAACCTGATTATAAGCCACACCTGCTCTATGGGCAAGCCTTACGAACAGAAATATGTAAGAGCAGCCATGCTCCTCAGAGCAAACTCTTTATCCAGAGGAAACTCCGGCATCAGACTTGAAACACTTCAGACATTGATTGATATGCTTAATGCGGGAATCCACCCGATAGTTCCCGAAAAGGGTTCGGTAGGAGCCTCCGGAGACCTTGCACCGCTTTCGTGCATTGCTCTCGGACTCATCGGACTCGGCAGAGTTGAGTACAAGGGAGAGGTAATCGAGGCAAAGGAAGCGTTTGAAAAAGCAGGACTCAAGCCTGTTGTTCTTGCTTCAAAGGAAGGCCTTGCACTCAATAACGGCACACAGATGCTTACGGCGGTGGGCCTTAACACCTTGTACGATGCAATGCACCTGATGAAGATTGCCGACATCGCAGCGGCACTTACGGGCGAGGCACTTCACGCAATCGCAAAGGCATATGACCCTAAGACTCATTTGCTCAGAGGACATCAGGGTCAGATAGATGTAGCAGAAAATATGAGAACACTTCTGGAAGGCTCCAAGAACGCACTTCCGCTCCACCCGACTAAGGTTCAGGATCCGTACTCACAGAGATGTATGCCGCAGATTCACGGAGCATCGAGAGATGCCATCATGTACGTATATGATGCGGTATCCAGAGAAATCAACGCAGTAACGGACAATCCTATTGTTTTTCCTGACGAGGACGAGGTTATCTCCGGCGGCAACTTCCACGGACAGCCTATGGCTCTTGCATTCGATTTCCTCAAGATTGCAATTTCAGAGCTTGCAAACGTAGCGGAAAGAAGAACGGAAAGACTGGTAAATCCGGCATTGTCCGAGGGTCTTCCGGCATTCCTTGTTAAGGACGGCGGACTTAACAACGGCTTTATGATTGCACAGTATGCTTCCGCATCTATGGTTTCCGAAAACAAGGTTTATGACCACCCGGCTTGTGTTGACTCGATTCCAACCTCCGCAAATCAGGAGGACCACGTATCCATGGGTTCGACCTCGGCAAGAACTGCAGCAATGGTTCTGGACAACGCGCAGAAGGTTATCGGCATTGAGCTTGCATCAGCAGCACAGGGCATTTGGCTCCGTCAGGAAATGGGCGAGGGCGGCATAGACAAGCTTGCACCTGCAACAAGAGCAGCTTATGAGCACATCCGCAAGCTTGCAGCCCCGGTAGAAAAGGATATCATAATGATTGATTACCTTGAAAAGTTCGACAATATGGTAAAAGACAATTCCATTTTGGAAGCGGTAGAAAAGGTAGTTACACTTAAATAAAAAAATTGAAAGCACCGGTTGCACGGTATATGACCGGAACACGGTGCTTTTGCACAAGGAGGACAAAATATGTTGGATAACAAAACACTTGAAGGTGCTATGACGATCAAGCTCGATAACGAATACCCTGATTACCCTGAATTTCAGGACGGAATCAGACGTGCGCCTGACAGAGGCTTCAGACTTACCAAGGCACAGACCAAGATTGCACTGAAAAACGCTCTGAGATACGTTCCGGAGGAGCTGCACGAGAAGCTTGCACCGGAATTTATGGAGGAGCTGACCACGCGCGGCAGAATTTACGCATACAGATACAGACCTGAGGGCAGAATCTACGGAAAGCCGATTGACGAATACAAAGGCAAGTGCCTTGCAGGAAAGGCATTCCAGGTTATGATAGACAACAACCTTGACTTTGAGGTAGCACTCTATCCTTACGAGCTGGTTACCTACGGTGAAACAGGCTCCGTATGTCAAAACTGGCTGCAATACAGACTTATCAAAAAATATTTGGAGGAGCTGACCGACGACCAGACCTTGGTAGTTGAATCCGGACACCCGCTCGGACTGTTTCCGTCAAAGCCGACCGCACCGAGAGTAATCATTACCAACTCCATCATGGTAGGTATGTATGACAACCTCGATGACTGGGAAATCGCAGAGGAAATGGGCGTTGCAAACTACGGACAGATGACAGCGGGCGGCTGGATGTATATCGGACCGCAGGGCATCGTACACGGCACCTTCAACACCATACTTAACGCAGGCCGTAAAGAACTCGGCGTACCTGAGGACGGAGATCTTACAGGACATACCTTCGTTTCCTCCGGTCTCGGCGGCATGAGCGGAGCACAGCCAAAGGCAGCAAACATCGCAAATGCAGTCGGAATTTTCGCAGAAGTCGATCTTTCCAGAATCGAAACCAGACACGATCAGGGCTGGGTTGATGTTATAATGGACGACATAGACGAGGTATTTAGGCTTGCAAACGAAAAGCTTGCAGCAAAGGAGTCTATTTCCATCGCATACCACGGCAACATCGTTGATCTGCTCGAGGCAGCGGTTGAAAAGGATTTCCACATTGATCTGCTTTCCGACCAGACCTCCTGCCACAATGTATACAACGGCGGCTACTGCCCTGTAGGCATGAGCTTCGAGGAAAGAACCAAGGAGCTGCACGAAAACAGAGACAACTTCTGCAAAGAGGTTGACAAGACACTTCACAGACACTACAAGGCAATCAAGGCACTTACAGACAAGGGAACATATTTCTTCGACTACGGCAACTCCTTCATGAAGGCTATGTATGATGCCGGAGTAAAAGAGATTTCCAAGAACGGTTATGACGATAAGGACGGATTTATTTGGCCGTCATATGTAGAAGACATCATGGGACCTATCCTCTTTGACTACGGATACGGACCTTTCAGATGGGTATGCCTGTCCGGCAAGCCTGAAGACCTCGATGCTACCGACAAGGCAGCAATGGAGGTTATCGACCCTAACAGACGCGGTCAGGACAGAGATAACTGGATTTGGATCAGAGATGCCAAGAAGAATAAGCTGGTAGTAGGTACGCAGGCTCGTATCCTTTATCAGGATGCTGAGGGCAGACGCGACATCGGACTTGCATTCAACAAGCTCGTAAGAGAGGGCAAGATCGGTCCTGTAATGATGGGTCGTGACCACCACGACGTATCCGGTACGGACTCACCGTTCAGAGAAACCTCCAACATCAAGGACGGCTCCAATGTTATGGCAGACATGGCTGTACAGTGCTTCGCAGGAAATGCAGCAAGAGGTATGTCCTTATGTGCACTCCACAACGGCGGCGGTGTAGGCATAGGCAAGTCCATCAACGGCGGCTTCGGTCTGCTGCTTGACGGCTCCGAAAGAGTTGACGAAATTCTCAAATCAGCTATGATGTGGGACGTTATGGGCGGCGTTGCCCGCAGAAACTGGGCGAGAAACGAACACGCAGTTGAAACCTCAGTTGCATACAACAAGAACTATGCAGGCAAGGGACATATCACTATTCCTTACATAGCAGACGAAGCACTGGTGGAGGCTGCTGTTGACAAATTTGTAAAATAGTGAGGAAAAATAAATGTCTACTTTACTTGTAAAAAATATCGGGATTCTGCAAACCCCTGTCGGAAGCTTTCCGCACAGGGGACAGCAGCAGGGCGAAAACATAAGGCTAAAAAACGCGGCAGTTCTCGCAGAGGACGGCATAATCAAGGCTATCACCGAAAACGGCGAGCTTCCGTGCAGCGAGGACGAGGCAGATGTCGTGCTCGATGCCGAAGGCAATCTTGTAACACCGGGCTTGGTAGAAGGACACACACATCTTGTTTTCGGCGGCTACCGCCAGAACGAGATACCTCTGAAGCTCAAGGGTGCGGGATATTTGGATATTCTCAGAGCCGGCGGCGGCATCAATGACACCGTCAGGAAAACCAGAGAGGCAAGCCCTGAAGAGCTTTACGAAAAGACAGAGGGCTTTTTGGATGAAATGATGAGCCTGGGCGTGACCACCTGTGAGGCCAAGAGCGGCTACGGCATTGACCTTGAAACCGAGGTAAAGCTCCTTGAGGTGCTGAAGAAGCTGAACGAGGATCACCCTATGGATATTGTTTCGACTTTTATGCCTGCGCACGTCGTTTTGGCTGACTGGAAGGGCAGAGAAGACGAATTTATCGAGCTTTGTATCAATGAGATGATGCCTTATGTCAAGGAGCATGCTTTGGCAGAGTTCATAGACATATTTACAGAGGACTCGGTATTTGATGTGGAGCAGAGCCGCAGATATTTGCAGGCCGCAAAAAAGCTCGGCTTTGGGCTGAAGATACATGCAGACGAAATTGAAGCTATAGGCGGAAGTGCATTGGCAGGTGAAATGCAGGCGATCTCCGCAGAGCATCTCATCGTTATAAATGATGAGGGTATGGCTTCTATGGCAAAGGGCGGAACCATAGCAATGTGTCTTCCTGCAACCTCGTTCTATCTCGGAGCGACCTTCGCACCGGCGAGAAGAATGATAGACGAGTTCGGGATTCCGGTAGCGATGGCATCGGACTTCAATCCGGGCTCCTGCCCGTCGCTGAACCTGCAATTTGTTATGAACCTCGGATATCTGAAGTACCGTATGACACCGGAGGAAATCCTTACTGCGGTAACGATAAATCCGGCGTGCGGGATTAACAGAGGCGACAGGGTCGGAACGCTTGAGGTAGGCAAGGATGCCGATATGGTAATTTGGAATGCGCCTAATATGGAAATGCTCTGCTACCGTTTCGGCTCCAATTTGGCACTACAGACTATTAAGAAAGGAAATTTAGTCTAATGAAATTAGTTGATTTAACAGTAAAGGATTATTTGGATGTACTGAAATCAGATGCACCGGCACCGGGCGGCGGAAGCGTAAGCGCACTTTCGGCAGCACAGGGCGTGGCTCTTGCGGCTATGGTTGCAGACCTTACCATAGGCAGAGAAAAATATGCCGAATATGAAGAAGCCTGCAGAGCAGCCAAGGAAAAGGCACTTGACCTTTATACACAGCTTGTCGAGGGAATAGACAAGGATACCGAGGCGTTCAACAAGGTTTCCGCAGCATACAAGCTCCCAAAGGATACCGACGAGCAGAAGGCAGCCAGATCCGCAGCGATAAGAGCGGCAAACGTCGGCGCAACAGAGGTTCCGTTCGAGACAGTGAAGCTCTGTCTTGAAGGACTGAAAATCACAGCAACGATAGTCGGAAAATCCAATCCGAATGCAGCCTCCGATCTCGGTGTTGCAGCACTCAATCTGCTTGCAGGTATCAAGGGTGCATGGCTGAATGTGAAGATAAATCTCCCGGGTATAAAGGATGAAGAACTAAAGGCGAGGTTTGAGAGCGGTGCAGAGCTTGTAGCAGAGGCAGAAGCTGTCGCAAAGGAAATATACGAAAAGGTTTTGGCTTCACTCTAGTATGGGGCAGGCCAAGAATGCGAATAAGTAAATATAAAGGAGAAAAAAATGGCTCAGATCATAGAAAGCATTCCGAACATTTCGGAGGGAAGAAATCAAGAAATTATCGAGGCTTGCGTAGATCAGATCAGAACTACGGCAGGCTGCACATTGTTAAACTATTCCTCAGACCCTAACCACAACAGAACGGTTATCACATATATCGGTGATGCCAAGGGTGTAGAGGAAGCAAGCGTTAAGCTGGCAAAAAAAGCAGTAGAGCTTATCGACCTTACCAAGCACAGCGGAGAGCATCCGAGAATGGGCTGCG
>CAZQSP010000011.1:0-20129 GCA_964596085.1 uncultured Oscillospiraceae bacterium | reverse complement strand
GGTGGCGATTGCAGCTACGCAGTGGAGCCTTGTTGACCTCGAAAGCCGCAGGATACTCAAGGTTGAGGATGCGGATTTTTCAAACTACTGGATGGACGAATATATCGAGCTGCTTGGCGGCAAGTTCAAAATTGACCGAAGCACGGCGGAAGGTATGAGCAGAGTGGGGGAAAAGCTCGTTCGCTACAGCGACCTTGATTATAACGGACATATGAATAACACCTATTATCTCGATATGCTCTGCGACTGTATTCCTGAGCTTGCGGACGGAACACACAGGGTAAGCTTTCTGCGTATCCATTACAGTAAGGAGGCCGCACTCGGAGAGGCTCTGGCGATTTACAGAAGTGAGCCGTTCGGCTTTACGGGAGCGGAAAGCAAGCTTTATGCGGTGCCTGCCGAAAAGCGGTATCTTTTCCGCACTCTGAAGGCTGACGGAGAGCTGAATATTGAGGCGGAAATAAGCGTGACCCCGATAAGAAATGCCTAAGTAGGAGCACCGCCGGAGCAGCGATATGTACCCCCCCTCCGAGAAATCGGCGAAAGGGGGATAATCTATGAATAAAATCCGCATTCGGACACAGACACGCTTCTTGCCACCTTGACGGTGGTATGGAAATGCGGCAAACAGCAGCGTATCCTTATTATAAATAGGCGGTTTAATATTATACATTGATTTTTTTGCCAAGCTGTGATAAAATATTAGCCCGAAAGAAAAGGTGTAAATCTAAGGCAAATCACTTGTGCGGCGCACAAAATGCAGGGCATAAAATAAAGCTTTTCACGGAAAGGGAAAAACCGATGACTTCTTTGATTCAGAAAATCAACATTCTTTTTGAAAATGCAGAATTTGGATATTTGACGGGGGTAGCCATTGTTGTTGCGCTTGCATTGATCCTGTTGCTGCTTTTGGTTTTTCTGGTGAAGAAGATCAGACGCGACGCAAATCCCAGAAAATCCACAATTTTCAGTCACAGGAAGAATAAGTATAAGAGCCGCATAGGAAAAAACAACAGCAAGTATATGTAGGCGCAGCAGTCCGGGTCTTATACATACAAAATTTGAGCTGTATACGGAGTATGACAAGCCCTCCTTATCGAGAAATCGAAAAGGAGGGCATTTTCGTGCATATTAGCTTCTGCAAGCTCGCTTGACCGACTCCGCAGGATGAGCGGAGAAGGTCAAAGGCTATGCCGATGAGTCTGATATTAGAAGCGGAAACCGTTGGTATCGCAGCACTGACAAGCAATACCCGACAGCGTTGAGCTGCGAAGTCCCGTTCGACACGTATTTACGGCATTTCTGCTGCCGCCGCAAGCGCAGCCCGATGTCGAAGCTGAGTCTGCGCAGGAATTTTGTGAGCAGCCGCAGCCCGAGTCTCCGTTTCCGGTGTTTGAATGCGCATTATATTCGTCGCATTGCCCCACATCGTCGCAAGCTACCGAAATTTCCGTTGCATTGAGTGCGAAAAGGGAAGGTCTGATTACCTGCAGAAAGACCTTCGGGGTCATAACCAAGCTTGCCGTGAGGCTGAGATTGATTGAATCCTCGCAAGCACTTGCTTCCTCGGCGGTGTTTTGCACAACTGTGATTACAGGGTTCAAAAGTACACCGCAGGCATCGAAGCTGAACATCAGATTAGGAGAAATGCCCTGTGTGCGACACGGAATATCAACGCAGTTTACAGCAAAATTGTTGCTTCCAGGAATTGCAACGAAGGTGTTATTTCTCGACCTGAAGGTCAGCTTGAAGTCACAGCTTCTGCCGTTGGTCGTGACATAGCCTTCAAGCGCAACGGTGATCATAGCCTCCCAGGTTCCGCTTGCTTCTGCCAAGAAGAAGTGACCGTTGTTTTCACATACTCCCGGGCAGTCATCGGACAGGCCGCAGCCGCCGCAGAGGTGCCGGTCGATGGTTGCGCAAGGACATTTGGTGATTTCAGACATTATTCCGCTGACATCAGCAAGATACAAGCCGTCCTCGTAGCTAAGATTTGTGATGTTTACACCGTCAACGGTGACGTTTTCGGCGGTAAATGCCGCAGTCGATGCCAGGTTGAACGAGTTTACGGTAACGCAGGTGTTTGTTATCGTAAAGCGGCTGTCGCAGTTAAGGGCGCAGCCGCAGCAGCCTCCTTCGCCAAGGCTCAGTGTTTGCGTGAAGCTTGCTTCATCGGTAAGCAGACTGTATATGATGGGACAGGAGGCCTCTCGACCTTCAAAAAATATTTTATTCAGAAAAACTCTGTTTTGGACAGCCGGCGTCCGTGCAGAGTTTGTTTCGTTACAGGAACAAGCCATAAAAAATTACCTCATTTCTTTTTTCTACTAATATATGCCAAGCAAAGGGCAAGCGTGAAAAGCAGCAACCAAGTTACGGGCAGCAAGGGGCGGCGGCGCCACCTCGGAGGGGTCGCAAAATATGCTGAGCCGGGCTCACAAGCGGATGCGGAGCAGAGCCCCGCATCCACAGGGCATCAAGGGGAGCCTGTTGTGGTGAAAAAAATCAAAAAACTCATTTTTGTTCTTGAAAAGTGTCATAAAGTGGTGTATAGTGGTTATAACATGGTACAGTTGTCGCAGACCCTGCCAGCGGCAGACAAATTCATCTGCCGAGTCGTGCCGGAAAGGAGGAACAATCCAATGTCGATTTTTATGGGAACCGTATATAATTCAACAGATGAGAAGAATCGCATGATTGTACCCTCCAGGATGCGCTCCAATTTGGGCGAACGCTGTGTTCTGACAAAGGGCCTGGACAGATGTCTGTATATTTACACGATTGAAAGCTGGGAGAAGCAGATGGAAAAAATCTCAAGGCTCCCGGAATCGGATCCCAAGGTCAGAATGTTCATAAGGCATTTCTGCGCAGGGGCAGCAGAGTGTGAATTTGACAAACAGGGCAGAATCGTTATTCCGCAGGAGCTGAAGGCATATGCGGAGATAGAAAAGGAGCTGGTCACAATGGGTGCTATGTCGAAGATAGAAATTTGGGCGAGAGAAATCTGGGAGTCAGACGACAATTCGGGACGGATGGCCGCTGAGGAATTTTCTAAAGCATTGGAGGAATACAATTTCTGATGGAATTTAAACATACATCGGTTTTATTTGACGAGTGTATGCAGGGACTGTGCATCAAAGCCGACGGAATATATGTGGACGGCACATTGGGCGGAGGCGGTCACAGCAGCGGCATTTGCGAGCGGCTCGGCGAAAACGGCATACTTATAGGCATAGACCGAGACAGAGATGCGCTTGAGGCAGCAGAAAAACGGCTTGAAGCCTATAGCTGTAAAAAATATTTTGTTCAAAGCAATTATTCTGACATAAAGGATGTTTTGGAGCAGCTTGAGCTTGAAAGAATAGACGGAGCCCTGCTTGACCTGGGGGTTTCATCATTTCAACTGGACAACCCCGACAGAGGCTTTTCGTATATGCACGATGCCCCTTTGGATATGAGAATGAACCGAGCTGATGATTTTTCAGCGTATGATGTAGTCAACAGCTACGACACGAAGGAGCTGAAAGAAATCATTTCAAGCTACGGAGAGGAACGATGGGCAGCAAGGATTGCCGATTTTGTCGTCAAGGCGAGGAAGGAAAAGCCTGTGGAGACGACCGGTGAGCTTGTGGATATAATCAAGGCTGCGATACCGGCAGCGGCAAGGCGCGACGGTCCGCATCCGGCAAAGAGAACCTTCCAGGCTATCAGAATAGAAGTAAACGACGAGCTGGGACAGCTCAAGCGAGCTGTAGACGAATTTTGCGATGTGCTTGCACCGGGCGGTCGCTTGTGCATCATAAGCTTTCACTCACTTGAGGATAGGATAGTTAAGGAAGTAATAAACAAAAGAATAAACCCGTGTGTATGTCCAAAAGAATTTCCGCTTTGCGTATGCGGAAGGGTGGGCGACATACAGAAGAAATCAAACAAGGTAATTTTGCCTTCCGAACGGGAAGTTGAAATAAATCCGCGAGCAAGAAGCGCGAAGCTCAGGATTGCGGAAAAGAAGCCTTCGGACAGGTAAGCGATAATCTCCGGACCTAGGTCAGAGGTGTAGGCTATAGCATTGTTGATATATCGAGTGACAGGGAGAATGAGATGGGAGCTGCAGACAGGGCTTATACATCTGAATATTCATATTTGGGACAAGCATATGAGCCCAAGGAGGCTTATGCGCAGAGACTGCCTTACTCCTCTGCAGCATACGGTCAAGCAGCGCAACATCCTTATGCCTATCCGGAGTTCTATCCAACAAGAGCCCCCGAAGCACCGAGAGTAAAAAGGACCAAGGAGAAGGGAGCGCAGTCGGCGGCGGAGCAAGCAAGGCAGAAGCGCAGCTCTGCGATTTTGACACGTGAGCTTCTTATCAGATTCCTGCTGCTTCTCAGCTTTGCCGGTGTTCTTTTGATAGGCACGATATGGATGAGCGCAAGGGCTGCACAGGTGCAGTATGAGATAAACCAGCTTGACAGCGCAAACGCCGTTTTGCAGAACGAAATAACGATGCTCGATATCAAAATAGAGAGTGCAAACAGCATAGAGCAGATAGAGGAATATGCCACGGAAAGTCTGAAAATGCAGTATCCCAAGGATCAGCAGTGTGTATGTCTCGACATCGGGAGCGAAGGCTCGCAGGGGCTTATACTTAGGATAAGAGAAAAGGCATATGGCGAATAAAAGAAGATGGAAGCTAATATAATTTCATAGACAATGCAAGCCGGACAACTGAATACAAACACTAAGTCCGGCTTTATGTTTGAAGGAGAAATATGAGGGCACAGGTAACGGTAAAAAACAGAAGACGAATAGCTCTTGGCTTTACACTCATAGCATTGCTTTTGATAGCACTGTTGTTTCGTGTTGCGTGGATACAGCTTGTGGATGCGGAGGAGCTGAGCAATTTGGCAATAGAGCAGCAGACCAAGGACACACCGATAGAAGCAAAGCGAGGTGCGATCTATGACCGTAACGGAAACGAGCTGGCTACGAGCACTGCCTGTTATACGCTCTGGGCGCGCCCGTCGCAGATAAGCCTCAAGGGTGAGGAGAAAAGATCCGATGCAGAGATCAAGGAATTGGCAAAAAAAATCGCCGAAATCATAGATGACGATGCCGAGGATGTATACAAAAAGATCACAAAGGAGCAAGCCCTGGTCAGACTTGCAAAGTATTTGGAAAAAGAGACTGCCGACGAGCTCAGAAGGCTTTCGGTATCGGGAATTGAGCTCTCCGAGGCAAAAAAGCGCTACTATCCGCGCGGAAATTTTGCTTCGCAGCTTTTGGGCAGTGTCAACGATGATAATATGGGCAGAACCGGAATTGAGCTTCAATATGACAGCTATCTGAGCGGAGTATCGGGGAGATGGGTCAAGAACACCGATTTGAACGGCAATGAGCTTGTCAAGGGAGCCGAGGAATACTACGAGGCTCAAGACGGGCTGAACGTAATAATGGCACTTGATGAGGCAATCCAGTACTACGCAGAAAAGGCTTTGGAAAAGGGAATGAAAAATACCAAGGCTGAGCGCATAATGTGCCTGGTGATGGATCCCAAGACGGGAGACATCCTTGCAAGCGCAGCGACACCGGGCTTTGATCCTAACAACGCGACCGAGCCTGCGGAGGAGGATAAGGAAAAATACGAGAAGCTCTCAACAGAAAAGCAGAATCAATATCTCTTTAAGCTGTGGAGAAACCCCTTAGTCAGCGATACCTACGAGCCCGGCTCCACCTTTAAGCTGATTACGTCATCCTCGGCAATAGAGGAAAGAGTTGTGGATGACAACACGCACTTTAACTGCTCGGGAAGCTTCACGGTAGCGGGTGTCAGACTGCACTGCTGGACACACGGCGCACATGGCACACAGAACATAAAGGAGGCAATCGGAAACTCCTGCAACCCGGCGCTTGCCAAGGTGGCTGAGCTGCTCGGAAAGACAAAAATGTACAAATATCTGAAGCTATACGGAATTACGGATAAGACAGGCGTGGATTATCCGGGAGAGGCAGGCTCAATCGTGCAGAACATTGACAATGTGGGACCCGTTGAGCTTGCAACTATAGGCTACGGTCAGGGCATATCGCTCACACCGATACAGCTTTTGACGGCGGTAAATGCCATAGGCAACGACGGTGTGCTGCTGCAGCCGCGATATGTCAAGGCGCTTACGGACAGTGAGGGCAAAATTGTAGAGGAGTATGAGCCGGTCGTGGTTCGCAAGGTTATATCCTCGGCAACGGCAAAGAAAATGCGCAGCATAATGCAATATGTCGTTGATGAGGGAGGCGGCGGCAATGCCAAAATACCCGGCTACAGAGTCGGCGGCAAGACGGGAACCGCAAACAAGATAAACGCCGGCACCGGAAAATACGGGGATGATTATTACAGCTCATTTATAGGTATGGCACCGATGGATGATCCCCGGATTTCAATTTTGGTCGTTGTAGACAGTCCAAAGGGCTCGTATTACGGCTCGATGGTGGCGGCACCGATAGCAAAGGAAATACTGACGGATGCCCTGCGTTATTTGGGCGTTTCGCCCTCGTACAGCGATGAAGAAAAAAAGGTGCTGGAAAGCGGATATACAACCGTGCCTAATGTGGTCGGAAAGGAGTTCAGCGAGGCTGTCGGGATGATAGGCGGCAAGGAGCTGAAATACAGCAGACCGAAATCGGCACGTGACGATGACAGCTTTACCGTTGTGGATCAGTATCCTAAGGCAGGCAGCAGGGTAAAGAAAAATTCCGTTGTATACGTTTATAAGGAATAGCAAAAAATTGAAGAATAGGCAGCTAGGCTGCAATTATATATTTGAATAAAAAGAATGGGGAAGCTATGAAACTTGAGGTATTGCTTGAAGGAGTGGAGTATTCCGTACTCTGCGGCACCTTGGACAAAGCTGTAAAGAGCTTGAGCTACCATTCGGATAAGGCGGATGCGGGCACTGTTTTTTTCGCATTGTGCGGTGAACAAAATGACGGACACGATTATATCGAAGCCTTGATAAAAGAAGGTGTTGAAGTTTTTGTCACAGAGGAATACAATAAGAAAACAGAAGGACTCAGGGAAAAATATGCGGACAGCGAGTCACTCACGATACTGACCGTAAAAAACAGCAGGCAAGCGTTGGCACTGGCATCATCAAAATTCTTCGGGGAACCGGATAAGGAGCTTATAACCGTCGGCATAACCGGAACAAAGGGGAAGACAGCTACCGCATATATGCTGCAGGCGATACTTGAGAATGCGGGAATCAAGACAGGGATAATAGGCACGGTGCGGCAAGGCTTTGAGGGACATTACCGAGAGGCGGAAAACACCACGCCCCAGTCATACGAGCTATACAGAGCTATGCGAGAGATGCTGGACGGTGGGTGCAAGGCGGTTGTTATGGAGGTTTCGTCGCAGGCTCTTATGCAGCACAGAACCTACGGCATAGAATTTGATATAGCTGTTTTTACAAACCTGAGCAAGGATCACATAGGAAAAGGTGAGCATGGGAGCATGGAGGAGTATATATACTGGAAAAGCAGACTTTTTATGCAATCCAAGCTTGCCGTCGTAAACGGAGACAGTCCATATGCGGACGATATGCTCAAGGATGCAATAAAGGAGAAGGGCGCTTCAGAATTTAAGGTAGTGCGCTTCGGCTCGGAGGATATAGCCGGGCTTATGCCGTTTCGCAGAGGGCAGCGACTTGGTATGAGCTTCTGCTATCGAGGTATGGAGGCTGAGCTGGGGCTGCCCGGAGCTTTTAGCGTATACAATGCCATGGCGGCTATGTGTGCGGCGGAGCAGCTTGGGATTGAGCCGCGTGATATGCTGCCTGTACTCAGAGATATCAAAATCAGCGGACGTACAGAGCAGATTCCTACTGAGGGCAAATTTACGGTGCTGCTGGACTATGCGCATAACGGAGACTCGATGCGAAGGCTGCTGACTGCCCTCAGAGCATACGAACCGGCATCACTTGTTGCCTTGTTCGGCTGCGGCGGCAACAGGGATCGCAGCAGAAGATACGAGATGGGAAGTGCAGCCGCTGAGCTTGCAGATTTTTCAGTTATCACCTCGGATAATCCGAGAGAGGAGCCGCCGGAGGATATCATAGCCGATATTGTAAGGGCGGTGGCGGCGGAGGGCGGCTCGTGTACGGTCATACCGGACAGGAGAAGAGCAATCGAGCAAACGCTGAGTGCTGCCAAGCGGGGAGATATAATAGTGATATGCGGAAAGGGGCACGAGACCTACCAAATTATCGGCAACGAAAAAATACATTTTGATGACAGAGAGGTAATTCTGTCTGTCACAGAGACACGGGAGACGGAAAAATGAGAGAATTTACAGTTTCGGAGATAACAAGAGCTGTCTGCGGCAAGCTGCTTTGCGGAAGCGGAGATGGCAGAGTATACAAGATATGCACCGACTCAAGAAAAGCAGAAGCAGGAGATCTGTTCTTTCCGCTGATAGGCGAGAAAAATGACGGACACGATTATCTTGAGCAGGTTTTGGAGAGAGGCTGCCGCACAATAATAGTATCGGATGAGAGCAAGCTTCCCGGGTCCGCCTTTCTTGCGGACGGTATGCAGCCGGATGTGATATCGGTCAGGGACACTACGGAGGCACTCCAGAGCCTGGCTGAGTATTATCTGAGCACGCTGCCTCTGAAGCACAAAATAGCCGTGACCGGAAGCGTAGGCAAGACCAGCACGAGAGATATAATGTATTATGTTGCAGCTACCAAGTATAAAACCGGGCGGAATATCAAAAACTTCAATAATTGGTTTGGGCTTCCTCTCAGCATATTGGAATTTGCACCGGATACAGAGATCGCCGTCCTGGAAATGGGTATGGATAAGCTCGGACAGATCGAAGCCCTTGCCAAAATAGTCAAACCGGATATTGCACTGATTACAAACATAGGTGTTTCGCACATAGAAAATCTCGGAAGCAGAGAGGGAATACTCAAGGCTAAGCTCGAGGTAAGCACTTTTTTCGATGAAAAATCAACGCTCATAGTCAATGATGACTGCGATTTGCTGAAAAAGGAATATGTGAGCGGCAAATACAGGCTGACAAGCGTAGGGACGAATCAGGCTTGTGAATATTGTATCAGTGATGTGTGCGATTTCGGCGACAGGGGTATAAAATTTGCCTTGAAGCATAAAGATAAAACATATAACGTGGGCTTGGATATACCGGGCGCACATAATGCGACGAACACAGCTTTGGCACTTGCGGCCGGCGAACTGATGGGTATAGATATCGAAAAAGCCATAGAGGGGCTTGCTGCCGTTAAGCTGACAGAAAAGAGACTTAATGTAAGCGAGAAGGCAGGTATAAAAATTATAGACGACAGCTACAATGCCGCTCCCGCATCTATGATGTCGGCAATAAATACCCTTGTGCAGACCGAAGGAAAGCGCAGAATTGCAATTTTGGGCGATATGTACGAGCTGGGCAGCCGAAGCGAGACAGAGCACAGGAGCATAGGAGAATACGCAGGCAAGAAAAAGCTTGATCTGCTGATAGCCGTGGGCGATTTTGCGGCGTGGTACAGGGACGGAGCAATGCAATATATGCCGCCTGAGCGGATTTTGTATTTTAAGGATAAGAAGGAGCTCATCGAGCGTATAAATGCACTGCTTAGGCCGGGAGATACGGTTTTGGTGAAGGCCTCTAGAGGGATGAGGATGGAAGAAATCATAAATGAAATACTTGGAGACTAAACAGAGATAGGAGCAAACAAAATGAGTGGATTATTGATTCCGATTATAGCATTACTTGCGGCGTGGATTTTGGGAGCATTGTTTACAAAAATGCTCATACCTTTTCTTGAGAAGAAGCAGTTCAGACAGTTTGTCAGAGAGGAGGGACCCAAATCCCACCTGTCAAAGACAGGCACACCGAGCATGGGCGGCTTGGCAATAACGGCAGCAACGGTCATATCTGCCATTAGCGTAACAGTCGTAAGCTCGGGAGGCTATGCCGATTATCTGAGCCTTGCCGCGGTACTGATCACCATGCTTTTATTCGGAGTGATAGGCTTTATAGACGATTACGAAAAGGCAATCCGAAGGAATAATGCCGGAATAAGCCCAAAGCAGAAAATTGTACTTCAATTTGTTTTTTCGCTGGCTTTTGCGCTTTTCGCGTACTTTAAATCGGGCTTTGGCGATATATCGGGAAGCAGTCTTTGGATACCGATAGCGGATGTATATATAGACCTGGGTATTTGGTATATTCCCTTCGTGATTTTTGTAATGATAGCCTTCAGCAATTCGGTAAACCTAACGGACGGCTTGGACGGTCTTGCCTCCGGGGTTACTGCTCTGGTTGCCTTTTGTATGGTAATTCTCGGCGTGGCGGCATATCCTATTGCAGGGACGGAGCCTATAGTCTACGCTGCGTTGGCAGGCGCTTGCCTGGGCTTTCTTATGTTCAATAAAAATCCCGCAAGGATATTTATGGGCGATACGGGCTCAATGGCACTGGGCGGTATGCTTGCTGCCGGAGCAGTGATGATGAAGATGGAGCTTCTCGTTGCCATAGCCGGACTTGTATATGTCTGCGAAGCACTGTCGGTGATCATTCAGGTAACCTACTACAAAAAAACACACAAGAGAATTTTCAAGATGGCACCCTTACATCATCATTTTGAGCTTTGCGGGATAAAGGAAACAAGGGTTGTGATGATGTTTTGGGCGGCAACGCTGGTATTTTGTCTGCTGACCATAATCATATATAATTTGTAAGAGTGTTAGGGGTGTGGATAATGAACGATAGAAATTTTGAAGGAATAATGAACAAAAGAGTGCTTGTGGTCGGAATGGGAAGGTCGGGCATAGCCGCGGTACAGGCGATGCTGAAGCTCGGAGCCGAGGTTTCCGTACAGGACTCAAAATCTGCGGAGGAGATAGATGCACAGCTTCTCACCTTTTTGCAGGGAAAGGGTGTGAGCTGCTATTTTCACGAAATACCGCAGGATACGGAGCAGTTTGATATGCTCATACTCAGCCCGGGTGTCGATCCTGAGCTGCCTTTTATCAGGAAGGCTGCCGAGGAGGGTGCCGAGATCATCGGTGAGCTTGAGATAGCATATAGGATCACAAAGGGCTCGTTTGTTGCGATAACGGGAACAAACGGCAAGACGACAACAACTACCTTGGTGGGCGAGATATTCAAAAACGAAAAGAAAAGAACCTTTGTGGTGGGTAATATCGGAGTTGCTGTGATATCAAAGGCATTGGAGGCAGGCGAGGAGGATTGGCTGGTGACCGAGACCAGCAGCTTTCAGCTTGAGACCACGCGTGATTTTAAGCCGCTCGTTTCTGCGATACTCAACTTGACACCGGATCATCTCAATCGTCATCACACCATGGAGGCATATGCTGCGGCAAAGGCAAGGATATTTGCAAATCAAGATGAGAACGGCTATTGTGTGGTGAACTATGACGACAAGACCTGCTACGCACTTACGAGGGATTGCAAGGCAAGAGTGGTGCCGTTTTCAAGAAAAGAGGAGCTTGACTTCGGAGCCTTCGTAAAGGACGGCAGGCTTGTGCTTGCAGACGAAAAAGGCACGCTTATCGAGCTTTGCGGCAAGGATGAGCTGAAAATTATCGGCGAGCATAATGTCGAGAATGCCTTGGCGGCAGCGGCTGTATGCTTTTTTGCAGGAATATCGCCGGAAACGATAGCCAAAACCCTCAGAGAGTTTGGGGGAGTTGAGCATAGACTTGAGTTTTCCGGGGAGCTTGACGGAGTAAGCTTTTATAACGATTCCAAGGGCACGAACGTGGATGCGGCAGTCATTGCTATTCGCGCGATGCGCGGCAGAATCATACTTATAGCCGGAGGTGACGGAAAGGGTCAGTCCTTTGACGAGCTGATAGACAATTTTGACGGCAGGGTAAAGTATATGCTGCTGATGGGCAGAGATGCCGGTATAATAGCGGAGGCAGCCGACAGAAGGGGCTTCCGTGAGTACACATACTGCAAGGATATGGAAGAATGTGTAAGACGTGCAGCAGAGCTGGCGGAGCCGTCGGATGTGGTTTTGCTGTCTCCTGCTTGTGCAAGCTGGGATATGTACGATAATTTTGAACAAAGAGGCAGGCATTTTAAGGATTGTGTAAAGAGGCTCGGAATATGAAGCAGTTCATCGAAAAGCTACAACTCCATAATGTAAACAGAAAAAACGGAGACCTGTCGATAGTCGCGCTGGTAGCGGTTTTGGTAATATTCGGAACGGTAATGATTTTCAGCGCAAGCTATTATCCGTCAGCCACCAATAACTACAACCCTTACTACTTTCTAAAACGACAACTGCTTTGGCTTGCGGTAAGCAGCGTGGCAATGTGGTTCTGTGCGCAGGTAGACTATCATTTTTGGGCAAGACTCTGGATAATAGCTCCGTTTATATGTACGCTTCTGCTAATACTGGTATTGACCCCGATAGGCGAGGCGGCATACGGTTCCGTGCGTTGGATACCTCTGGGTCCAATCACCATTATGCCCGGGGAGCTGGCAAAGGTGGGAATAATTTTGTTTACTACCGGCTATTTTTCAAGACACCCAAAGCGTGCGGCAAACTTCGGAAACGGCGTGCTTCCTGTCGTTTGCGTGGCAGGCCTGTACGCGGGGCTGATAATGCTTCAGCCGAATATGTCTACCGCCTTTACGATAATTATGATAGCGGGCGGAATGCTGCTGGTTGCCGGGATACGGTGGATTCACGTTGCGATACTCGGCGTCGGAGCCGGTCTGGCAGGCTTTGCGCTGATTTTTATGGATTCCGACGGCTACAGGCTTCAACGCTTTATGAGCTTTCTTGATCCCTTTGCGGACTCGCTCGGAAACGGCTGGCAGGTGGTTCAGTCGCTCCTGGCACTTGGCACGGGCGGCTTGACGGGACTGGGTCTGGGAAACAGCGTACAGAAAAACCTATACCTGCCTATGGCGCAGAATGACTTTATATTGGCGATTATAGGCGAGGAGCTGGGCTTTGTGGGTGTAGCCTGCCTCATCGCAGTGTATCTGATCTTGGTATGGAGAGGCTGTCATACGGCTATGAATGCTGCGGATTATACGGGTATGATGCTGGCATCGGGAATAATAATTATGGTCGGGATACAGGTGGTTATCAACATCGCTGTTGTAACATCCTGTATGCCGCCTACAGGTATAATTCTACCCTTCGTCAGCTATGGCGGAAACGCACTGATGATTTTTATGTCGGCAATGGGGGTATTGGTGAATATATCCAAGTCATCGAATATTTAGTGATTTAATGAAATAAGCTGAGCTTTAGGAGAAATGATGCGAGTAATTGTAACAGGCGGCGGCACGGGAGGACATATATATCCTGCCCTTGCAATAGCGGACAAATTCAAGGAGGCTGACAGAGATACGGAAATACTGTATGTCGGCAGCGAGGAGGGAATAGAAAAGGATGTTGTTCCCAAGACAGGCTACAGGCTGGAGCTGGTAGACGCCAGATGGTTGGACAAATCGAACCCGTGGCAGCTCATAAAGACCGGAGTCAAGGTGATGAAGGGCATACACGAGGCAAAGCAGATAATGCGTAAATTCAAGCCGGATGTCGTGATAGGAACCGGAGGATATGTATGTTTTCCGGTCATATTGGCAGGAAAAAGCTACGGAGCAAAAACCTTTCTTCACGAGCAGAATGCTTTTCCGGGTCTTGCGAACAAGGCATTGGAAAGGTATGTGAACAAGCTGTTCCTGGGCTTTGCAGATGCGGCAAGCTATTTTAAGGAGCCGGAAAAAGCGATTGAGACTGGAAACCCGGTCAGAAAGAGCTTCTTTTCGCTCAGCAAGGAGGAGGCAAGGGCAAGACTTGGATTTTCAGAGAGCGAGTTCGTGGTATTTTCCTTCGGCGGAAGTCTCGGTGCAGAAAAGATAAACGAGGTTGCCTTCGATTTGATGCAGCTTATAAACGGACACGAAAATATGCGGATGATTTTCGGAACGGGCAAGTGGTACTATGACAGCATATTGAAAAAGATGCAGGAAAAGGGTATAACCCCTAAGGGCAACATCTTGATAAAGGACTACATCGACGATATGGAAAACTACCTTGCAGCGAGCGATCTGGTGATAAGCCGTGCAGGGGCGCTTTCCGTAGCGGAGACGACTGTTTGCGGAAAAGCGTGTATATTGATACCGTCTCCGAACGTGAGCGGAAATCATCAATATTACAATGCCAAGTCGATAGCCGACAGAGGTGGTGCGGTGCTGATAGAGGAAAAGGAGCTTAGCTCAGAGCGACTGATAACAGAGGTAATGAGGCTGAAAAACGACCCCGGCGAGCTTGAACGAATGGGCCGTGCAGGCAGAGCGTGTGCGCCGCTGAGGGCACTCGATATAATTTATGATGAAGTAAAAAAGAGCTTGTAACCCGATATGCACTTCTCACATACTATGACAGTATAGTTGGGAGGTGCATTTTTTTTGGAAAGCTACCATATTTGCGGAGGCATTCCGCTCAAGGGTGAATATAGAGTTAAGGGTGCAAAAAACTCGGCCTTGCCGATAATGGCGGCTACCGCCTGTAATGCGGGAGTCTATGCTCTGCATGGCTGCCCCGCAATAGATGATGTGCTTGCGATGGAAAGAATATTGCTGTCCTTGGGTGCAAAAATAAGTCACGAAAGGGATACTGTCACGATCGACAGCAGGCTGATATCAAATAACAGTATATCTGCAGAAATGATGCGGCAAATGCGTTCCTCGGTATTTATGCTCGGGAGTCTTTTGACACGCTGCGGCGAGGCAAGGATTTGTAAACCGGGAGGCTGTAGGATAGGAAGCAGACCGATAGATATTCATATAGACGGCTTGAGAGCTTTGGGATTTTGTATAGAAAACGACGGCGAGGTATATAGCTGCAGCGGAAGCTGCAAGGGCGGAGAGCTTACGCTCCCGTATCCGAGCGTGGGTGCTACGGAAAATCTCGTTATAGCGGCTCTGAGAGGAAGCGGAGACACGATAATACATAATTGCGCAAGGGAACCGGAAATAGTAGATTTGGCAGCATTTTTACAGGTCTGCGGCTTCAGCGTGAGGGGTGCCGGAAGCGGGACCATAGCTGTGAGAGGTAAGGGTGCGCCGGGAGGCTCCGATGCGGAGTATTTTATAATGGAGGACAGGATAGAGGCAGCAACATATATGTCTGCGGTGCTGGGAAGCGGAGGGCACGCTGTTTTTCGGAACATAAGGGCGGAGCATATGCAGTCCGTGCTTGATGTATTTGGAAGAATGGGGGCAAAAATCAAGGTATACGAGGACACGATAGAGCTTTATGCATCTGCCGGGCTGAGCTCGGCAGGCATTGTCGTCACCACGCCTTATCCCGGCTTTCCTACGGACTGTCAGCCTCAGCTTATGAGCCTGGCTGCGACCGCAGAGGGACTTACGACGATACGAGAGGAAATATTTGAGGGTCGCTTTACTCATAAAAAAGAGCTTGTTAAAATGGGCGCAAATATTGAAATTTGCGGAAGAAATGCTATAATAAGGGGTGTGAGCGAGCTGAACGGCTGCGAGCTGGAGGCATATGACCTGCGAGGCGGCGCAGCGCTTGTTGTTGCGGCACTTACGGCGCAGGGAGAAAGCACGGTAAGGAACATTAAGCACATATCCAGAGGATATGAGGATTTTGATAAAGGCATCAGTAGCCTGGGAGGACGGATTGAACGACAAAAATGCGAAGAAGCGAAAAAAAAGGATGAACCCGTTTTTTAAGCCGGCAATAGCGGCGGCAGTACTTGCTGTGCTGCTGCTTTTTTCCATGTCGCCCCTATTTACGGTAAAGAGCTTTGTGGTAACAGGAAACAAATACTATCTTAAAAACGAAATTTTGACAATGGGAAACTGCAAAACGGGCGGCAATATCTTTTGGGACACCGATTGCGCGGATATAAAGAAAAGGCTGGAGCAGGACGCGTATATGGAAAGCGTAAAGGTCAAAAGGCTCTTGCCGTCAACCGTTTCGATCGAGCTCAGCGAGCGAGCGCAGCTTGCGGCGATAGTTTACGGCGAAAAATTCGTAGTAATTGACGGTAACGGGATTGTTTTGCGAAAAACGGAGGTCGAGCCGGAAATTACGATACTGCGAGGCTTGACGATAAGCAGACTCGAGATGGGAGAAATCATCGAGGTTGAGGAAAAGGTTAGACTCAGGCAGATTTTGGAGCTTTTGGAGACTGCTAGGGCAAATGATATGTATTTCAAAAAAATAAGCGTGACAAAGAGCTCGGCGGATGCATATATACTGGATCACCTCGTATGTGAGGGTGAAACGGGGGATGTCACGGCAGCGGTAAAGGAGGGCAGACTGGGTGCGGTGGTCACTGAGCTTTTTGACCGGGATATAGAACGCGGGATAATCAAAATCAGCGGCGACAGAAACATATCCTTCAGCCCGAAAATTGACTGATTTTAGACGAAAAAAACAGCTAAAAAAAGCTGAAAAAGAGTGCAATGTCACCAAATATATGTTACAATGGAAGGTAATTGGGACAGTTTGAGGAGGTACAGACGAGAATGCTACAGTTTGAAACTAATATGGAAAAATCTGCGGTTATAAAAGTCATCGGAGTTGGCGGCGGCGGCTGCAATGCAGTAAACCGCATGGTTGAGGCTGAGCTCAAGGGCGTTGACTTTGTTGCCGTTAATACTGATAGACAGGCTTTGAACAGGTGCTTGGCAGAAACAAAGATACAGATAGGAGAAAAGCTCACAAGAGGACTGGGAGCCGGCGCAAATCCGGAGATCGGACAGAAAGCGGCCGAGGAGACTCTGGATGAGATAAGCGCATTGCTGGATGGCGCAGACATGGTGTTTGTGACGGCAGGCATGGGCGGTGGCACGGGAACAGGTGCGGCACCCATAATCGCAAAGGCTGCCAAGGACATGGGTATACTCACCGTGGGCGTTGTAACAAAGCCTTTTAGATTTGAAGGAGCCAAGAGAGCAAGACAGGCAGAGCTCGGAATAGGCTTCCTCAGAAAATATGTGGATTCGCTTGTTATTGTACCGAATGACAGGCTGATAGATAACAGCCAGAGAAACACAACAATGATACAGGCGTTCCAAATGGCTGACAATGTGCTTAGACAGGGCGTACAGGGCATTTCCGATCTTATTTCGGATTTTGCATTGATAAACGTTGACTTTGCGGATGTCAAGTCGGTAATGACCGACAGAGGTATTGCGCATATGGGCGTAGGCAGAGGAAGCGGTGAGAACAGAGCCCAGGAAGCGGTAAAGACGGCAATCGAAAGTCCACTGTTGGAAACGACGATAAAGGGTGCAAAGGCGATACTGCTTTATGTTGCCGGCGGTTATGATCTTGGTATGCTCGAGGTCAGTGAGATCGCAAGCCTTGTGGAGGAGCAGGCAGACAGAGATTGTATTCTCATATTCGGTGCGGCTGTCAACGAGGAAATGGAAAACGAAATTGCCATTACGGTAATCGCAACCGGCTTTGCAGAGGGGCTCGAGTTTCCGACAAAGCATTCAGAGCCTGTTGACGGAGAGCGAAAAGAGAGCGGAGAGCTCGGACTGAATGCTGTGCCCGCACAGAACAGAGACGTGTTCGGCAGTGTAGAGGGCATTGAGGGTACGGAGCTTACTCTACAGGACATCCTCGAGAAGGACGAGGCGAGCGGAGGAGCTTCGAGGTTTGAAATCCCCAAATTCCTTAACGACAAATAAGCCGGTGTAAACCGGCTTTTGTAAAAAAAGCACATTACTGCTGCAAGGTGGCTTTTGCAAGCAATTCCTTGATAAAAAATACAAAAATGTGAAGGGCTGTTATGAGAGAAATAGTATCTAAGGACAACAGAATATACAAAAACTGCGAACAGCTTACTCACAGAAAATATAGGGACAGGCTGGGCAGGTATTTGATAGAGGGTGAAAACCTGCTTGCCGAGGCTGTAAAAACGGGAGCCGATATACAGACGGTTCTGCTGAGACGAGGCTGCGACAGGCTTCCCGATTCACTTGCCGACAAGGCATTTGTACTCGACGAAAGGCTCTTTGACCGCTTGGCACAGACCGAGACGAGCCAGGGGCTGCTGGCAGTGGTAGCAAAGCCGGCTACAAACAAGGCGGACTTTGTACAGATGCCGGGGAACTTCATAGTACTTGACAGGCTTCAGGATCCCGGGAACATAGGGACAATAATTCGTACCGCAGATGCGGCAGGGTATAGCCTTGCGGTGATAATGAAGGGTACGGCTGATGTCTTTTCACCAAAGACGGTAAGGGCGGCGACCGGTTCACTCTTTAGAATGCCGGTTGTTTTCCTGGACTCCGTTTTGGAGCTTAGCGAGTTTACAAAGGCAGCCGGCAAGAAGCTTGTAGCGACCTGCTTTGACACGCAGCGTTACTACTTTGATGTGGATCTGACGGATAACATAGCTCTCGTGATAGGAAACGAGGGGAACGGTATCAGCAGTGAAATCATCGAAAGCTCAGACATAAAGATCAAAATACCGATGCACGGAAGCATCGAATCGCTGAACGCCTCGGTGGCAGCAGGGATTTTGATGTACGAGGCGGTAAGAGGTAATAAAGCTTAGAAAGGTATATAAGGTTAAAACAATGCAAGATTTAATTTTGGAAAAGATGGAAGAAAGAAAAGAGAAGCTTCAGGCTATTTTGGACAGAGCCAAGGAAAAGCTGAGCTCGGTGGAGACATTACAGGATGCAGAGGACGTCAGAATAAAGGTGCTCGGCAAGAAGGGTGAGCTTACGGAGATGCTAAAATCCATGGGTAAGATGGATCCTGACGAAAGAAAAGAATTCGGTATGGCGGCAAATCAGATTCGCTCCGAGATTGAAAATATGCTCGAGGCTTCCTTCAGTGAGCTGAAAAACAGAGCAAAGGAAGCCAAGTTTAAGCTCGAAAGGATAGACGTAACAGAGCCCGGAAAGCTTCAGTCATTAGGAACGAAGCACCCTATCACCATTACAATCGAGGAAATCTCCAAGGTGTTCAAGTCGATGGGCTTTTCACTTGCGGAGGGGCCTGAGGTTGAAACCGTATTCAACAACTTTGATGCACTGAATGCGGGACCTAACCACCCTGCAAGAGATTGGACGGATACCTTCTACATAAACGATGAAATACTGCTCAGAACACAGACATCTCCGGTACAGGTAAGAACACTGCTGAATCAGAAACCTCCGATTCGTGTTTTCGCACCGGGAAGATGCTTCCGCTGTGATACTCCGGACGCTACTCACTCACCGATGTTCCATCAGGTAGAGGGTCTTGTAGTAGATGAGGGCATAACGATGGCAGACCTCAAGGGCGTGCTTGACAGCTTTGCAAAGCAGATGTTCGGCTCTGAGGTAAGAACGAAATTCCGTCCGCACCACTTCCCGTTCACGGAACCGTCTGCTGAGATGGATGTTTCCTGCTTCAAGTGCGGCGGCAAGGGCTGCAGAGTATGTAAGGGCAGCGGCTGGATCGAGATACTCGGCTGCGGCATGGTACACCCTAATGTTCTGAAGGTCGGCGGCGTGGATACCGAAAAGTATACAGGCTTTGCATTCGGAATGGGCGTAGAGAGAATTGCAATGCTCAAGTACGGAATTGATGACATTCGTCTTCTTTATGAAAACGATATGAGATTTATCGAGCAGTTCAAGTAACGGTTCTTCATTTAAGATCGGCAAATATTTAGGAGGTTTTTGATAATGATAGTATCACTGGAATGGTTAAAGGATTATACAGAAGTTAATGTAAGCCCCGAGGAGTTCTGCGACAGAATGATAATGTCCGGCTCAAACCTCGAAACCTGTGAAATCACAGGCGAGGATATGAAGGGCATAGCTGTGGGCAGGATTTTGAAGATAGAAAAGCACCCGGATGCCGACAAGCTCGTAGTATGCCAAGTGGACATAGGTGAAAAGGAGCCTGTTCAGATAGTTACGGGTGCTCCCAATGTATTTGAGGGCGCATATGTGCCTGTGGCACTCGACGGAAGCGTTATTCCTGGGCCTATTCACGGACAGCCGAAGCAGGAGGGCGGCGTGACTATTCACGCAGGCAAGCTCAGAGGAGTTGAATCCAACGGTATGCTTTGTT
>CAZQSP010000010.1:15761-20377 GCA_964596085.1 uncultured Oscillospiraceae bacterium | reverse complement strand
TGGGCTTCGAGCGTATCATCATGTATGTAACCGGCGTGCAGAACATCAGAGATGTGCTTCCGTTCCCGAGAACGCCGAAGACAGCAGAATTTTAAGCTGTTAAGTTGAATATATTATCAGCGGAGTGTCGTGCATGAATGCAGGAATTAAGGAGCAGACGCCTGCAGAAATCGAGCGAGGTTGATTATAATGAATGACAGGGCTAAGGGGATTTTAGCGACAGTGATATCGGCGGCATATTTCGGATTTATGCCGCTCTTTGTTAAGACGATTTGTGCCGGAGGCGGCAACAGCATAACCGCCTCCTTTTTTCGTTTCTTTTTGGCGCTTCCGGTCATGTGGTTATACCTGAAATGCAAAGGTGTTTCTCTGAAAATAACCGCAGGCGAGCTTGCGAAGATTGTGCTTATAACTGTTTGCGGATACGGCGGAACGGCGGTGCTGCTGTTTTCATCATATAATTTCATTCCGTCAGGCATGAGCACCACTATACATTTTATGTATCCGGTGTTTACGATTTTGGGCTGTATTCTTTTCCTGCGTGAGAAAGTGAGTCCGATGAAAATCCTGTGCGTAGCTCTTTGCTTTGCGGGAGTGCTGTTATTTTACACGGCGGAAAACGGAGATTCGCAGGGAGCGGGTCTAATCGGTATGGGACTTGCGCTCGTCTCAGGCATTACATATGCGTTTTATACTCTCTATCTCGGCAGAAGCGGATTACAGGAGCTGGGGAGTCTCAAGCTTATATTTTATATGAATGCCGTGGCGGCGGTCATGCTTTTTGCTGCGGCAATCGTATCGGGAGAGCTTACATTTGAATTGACACCGCTTGCGTGGGGAGCTGCAGTATTTTTTGCGTCAGCAACATCGTTCATCGGAGCTTTGGGATATCAAATCGGGGTTCGGTATATAGGGCCTCAAAGTGCTGCGATTTTGAGCACATTTGAACCTATCACGAGCCTGATTGTAGGTATTGCGATATATGACGAGAGCTTTAGCTTCAAAACATTTTTGGGTTGTATATGTATACTCACATCGGTGATTATAGTCGCAAGGATGGAGGATTGAGTCAAAAAACGGGTAAATATGTGAAATTACGTGGGAGGCGAGATGAAAAACTATTGTTTTTTTATCTTGCCTTTGATATAATATTGTCGATTGAAAATTATTTGGGAGGGCTCAATAGATGAAAGGCTATACAAGCGAAATGATTAGAAATGTTGCTTTGTTAGGACACGGCGGATGTGGTAAGACAACTTTCCTTGAAGCTGCACTTTTAGCAACAGGAGTAATTTCAAGATTAGGAAAGGTTGAAGACGGATCGACGGTATCCGACTACGACAAGATGGAAATTGAAAAGGGATATTCCATCAACACCACATTGGTACCGGTAGAGTACAACAAGGTCAAGATCAACTTCGTTGATACGCCGGGATTCTTTGACTTCGCAGGTGAAGTTACAGGCGCACTCAGAGGTGTTGAGGCTGCGGCTATTTTGGTAGATGCCTCCTCCGGCATACAGGTTGGAACGGAGAAGGCGTGGGAGGCTTGCAAAAAGGCAGGCTCACCTAAATTCTTTATCATAAACAAGATTGACAAAGAAAATGTTGATGTTGATGCAACCATTGCCGAGCTTCAGAGCAAATTCGGAACTGCGGTTGTAACCCTGGACGATAAGGATGCTATGTCAGAGGCAATCGCAGAGGTAGATGAGGAATTTATGGACATCTATTTTGATGCGGGCGAGTTTACCGACGAGCAGTTCAGCAGAGGTTTGACAAAGGGTATTTTGCAGGGAGATATCGTACCTGTATTCAAATGCTCATCACTGACAGGTGAGGGAGTGAAGGAGGTTTTGCAGGAGATAATCGACTTCGTTCCGAATCCTACCATTGAGGGCTACAAGGCACTCAACGACAAGGAAGAAGAAATCACGGTTAAGGCTGATTCGAGCGCAAAGCCTGTTGTATTCATCTTCAAAACCCTGGCCGACTCCTTCCTCGGAAAAATCTCACTTGCAAAGGTGGTAAGCGGCAAGGTTACGGCAGGAATGACATTACATAATTTCAGAGCTGACAAGGACGAAAAGCTCGGCTCCGTATTCTTCATCAGAGGAAAGAACAAGGGCGACTGTCCGGAAGCTGTAGCGGGCGATATCGTTGCACTCGGCAAGCTCGAATACACAAAGACGGGAGATACCCTCTCCGAAAAGAACAATCAGGTTACAATCAAGCCTATCGCGTTTCCTCAGCCGACTCTGTTTATGGCTATCGAATCCGCTGATAAGGGTGCGGATGATAAGCTCTCGACAGGCTTTGCAAGATTGACCGAGGAGGATCCGTCACTGGTTCTTCAAAGAAACATAGAGACTCGCCAGACCCTGGTAGGCGGTCAGGGCGAAAGCCAGATCAACATTGCACTTGGCAAGCTCAAGGACAAATACGGGGTATCAGTTAATATCGTTCCTCAGAAGATTGCTTACAGAGAAACAATCAAGGGAACCTCCGATGTGCAGGGCAAGCACAAGAAGCAGTCCGGCGGCTCCGGTCAGTACGGTGATGTGCATATCAAGTTTGCTCCGTCACAGCAGGAATTTGAATTTACAGAGGAGCTGTTCGGCGGCTCCGTTCCAAAGCAGTATGTTCCGGCTGTAGAAAAGGGACTGCTCGAATGTATGGATAAGGGTCCTCTGGCAGGCTGTAAGGTTCAGAATGTCAAGGCTACATTATATGACGGTTCATACCATCCTGTAGACTCCAACGAAGCTGCATTCAAGATCGCAGCATCCTTGGCATTCAAGAAGGGTATCGCAGAGGCTAAGCCTTGCCTGCTCGAACCTATAATGAAGCTTGAAATCCTTGTTCCGGATGATTTCGTGGGCGCAGTAATGGGCGACCTTCCTACAAGGAGAGGTGCGGTAATGGGTATGGATCCGCAGCTCGGCGGCGGTCAGCTTCTTCACGCAGAGGCTCCTCAGGCAGAGCTCTTCGACTATGCTATCGCACTTCGTTCGATGACACAGGCAAGAGGCTCCTTCACCATGGAATTTGCAAGATACGAGGAAGTGCCTGCTATGAACGCACAGAAGATTATCGAGGCACACAAGGCAGAGGAAGAAGATAAATAGAACAGAAATTTCAAATTTGAGCAAAAGCCCCTATAGACATTTTAGGGGCTTTGTTGTATAATTGACAAGAACAGACGTTTGCGGACGTATTTTGCTTCCGTCAACAAGGGCAGTCGCAGAGAAAGGAAATCAGTATGGCTAAGAAAGGAAAGACAGTATTTGTTTGTCAGGAATGCGGATACGAAAGCACGCAGTGGATGGGAAGGTGCATCTGCGGTGCATGGAATACTTTTGTCGAGGAAAAGCTTCCGGCAAGCGAGGAGGACGATATCCGCAGACGAAGCAGCAGTCTTGCGGGAACGGCAAAGGCAACACGCTTGTCTCAGGTCGGCAGCGGCGAATACGAAAGAATGGATACCGGCATATCCGAGCTTAACAGGGTGTTGGGCGGCGGCATAGTAAAGGGCTCCCTGGTTCTGATCTCGGGCGAGCCGGGAATAGGCAAGTCTACGATCATAATGCAGACTGCGGCAAACATAGCCTTGCAGGGTAAAACGGTGCTGTATGTTTCGGGCGAGGAATCAGAGGAGCAAATCAAGATGAGGGCAGACAGGATATGCACCGTGCTGCCGGACTGCCTCTATGTGCTTGCCGAAACAAATATGGAGAATATAGAGCAGGTATGCGAAGGTATAAAGCCTGATTTTTTGATAATAGATTCCATACAGACAAGCTACAGCAGTGCGCTCGATTCGGCGCCGGGGAGTATTTCGCAGGTCAGACTCTGCGGCAATCAGCTTATGCGCATCGGCAAGACAAGGGGAATACCGGTATTTATTGTAGCTCACGTCACAAAGAACGGCGAGCTGGCAGGGCCCAAAACGGTAGAGCATCTCGTCGACTGTGTGCTGAATTTCAACGGCGAAAGGGATCAGGAGCTGCGCATCCTGCGCTCATACAAGAACCGTTTCGGCACAACAAGCGAGATAGGTGCCTTCCGTATGGAGGAGAAAGGACTGGCGGAGGTAAGAGATATCTCGGCAAGCTTTTTGGAGAATACGGGGGTGCAGTCTGAGGGCTCTGTAACATCTGCAATCTACGAGGGAAGCAGACCTATGATGTTTGAGATACAGAGTCTGGTAAGCCCGGCAAATGTCGGCTTTGCCAGAAGAACATCGGTGGGAATCGACAACACGAGGCTGAATATGATATTGGCGGTGCTGGAGAAAAAGCTGGGCTTGTCGCTTATCAATCAAGACGTGTATGTAAACGTTGTGGGCGGACTGAGACCGGACGGTACCGGGACAGATATTGCTGTCGCACTTGCGATTTATTCATCATACAAGAATCTTGCGTGTGCAAAGCGCACACTTGCCGTCGGAGAGGTAGGGCTGACGGGTGACCTGAGATCCGTGCGCAACATCGAAAAAATCGTCAAGGAGGCGGCGCACCTGGGATACGAGCAGATAATAATGCCCCAAAAAAATGCAGAAAAAATCGGCAGCTCTGTAGACGGCTGCCGAATTATAGGAGTTAAAAATGTGAGAGA
>CAZQSP010000010.1:0-15751 GCA_964596085.1 uncultured Oscillospiraceae bacterium | reverse complement strand
GAAGCCCTGAAAGCGTTTGCAACGCCCATTAAGCTATAGGCTCGGGGCTCTGCTCCCGCAGAATGATTTGCCGCAGAATGCAGGCTACGTGTCGCAGCGTTAATTTGCCTTTTGCGGTTTTTCTTTATCTTTTTTTGCCATATCGAGCTCAAACCAGAAGGTACTTCCGTGACCGAGCTTGCTCTCAACTCCAAAATCAGCGTTGTGCAGCAGGAGTATCTCCTTGACGATGGAAAGACCCAAGCCGGTGCCTGCGGTTTCGCGGACATAGTTGGTGCTGGTTTTGTAGTAGCGTTCCCACACATGGGAAAGCTCCTCGGGCTTGATGCCGGGACCATGGTCGGAGACCTCTAGGCGGTATCGCTTGCCAAGTCTGCGTATGGTGAGCGCGATGAACTTGTCCTCGCCGCAGTACTTTACGGCATTGTTGGTCAGGTTTGAAATCACCTGGATTATGCGGTTCTTGTCGGCATAAACAGGGCAGTCCTTCGGGGCTGTAAACACGAAGTCATAGCCCTCCTGCTCCTGAAGAATGTCGTAGGAGGCAAGAATTGAGGCAGAGACCTCGGACAGGTCAAAGCTTTCCTTTTCAAGCACGATTTTTTTCATCTGCATTGCCGATATGGATGCCATATCGCTCACGAGATGGCTCATTCGTTCACTCTCGTCTATTATAACCTGCAGATGTGCATTGCGCTTTTCCGGATTGTCACCTGACAGATCGCGTATCATTTCCGCATAGGAACGAATCATAGTCAGCGGTGTTTTCAGGTCGTGCGAGACATTTGCAATCAGATCCTTCTGTCTTGCATCCGCATTTCCCAGCTCGTAGGTAGCTGTATTGAGTGTTGCCGCAAGATTGTTTATCTCGGAATACGAATTTCCGGTGAACTTGATATTATAATTCCCGCGTCCCATCAGCTTGGCGGTCTTTGTGATTTCCTTTATAGGCTTGGAAATTCGACCCGCAAAATATATTGCCAGGGAAAAAGCGCCGATAAGCGTTATCAGCGTGACATAAAAAAGCTGATTCTTGAGTATATCGACTGTCGAATTTACGGGATACAGAGGTGAGAAAATATACAGATAAATCTCGTTGCCGGAGGTTTTCTGCAAATAGCTGGCATAAGCCAAGGTGCTGTATTTTTCTACGCCTGCGTTTATCTTGTACGATACCGAATTGCCTGTCTTTGAGGAGGTCAAAAGCTGCTTGAGCTTCGGGAGCTGATTTCTGTATTGGTAAACAGGCAGGATGCTGTCCGATTCCGGCATAAAGAGCAAAACCTGACCGTTTTTTTCCATCATAACATAATAGTCATTGCTCACGGAAAGCGACTGAATATACTCGGTAAGCTTGCTGTCCTGCTTTTCGTATGCGTGACAAATAGAGCTTGAGATGCGGTTTACCTCCAGAATTTTCATATGCTCATAGTAATTGTTCAGGAAAAAAATCTGCAGGAACCAGATCAGGAGCACGACTCCCAAGCCCAAAGCTGCAAAATACATCCAAAGACGGAATTTTATGCTTTTCGGATCGAAGCTAATCTTCGTATTCAAATTTATAACCCACCCCTCTGAGCGTTACTATATAATCCCTGTACGGTCCGAGATTGTTTCGTAGATTTTTTATGTGAGTGTCGATCGTTCTGTCATCTCCGAAGAAATCATAGCCCCAGATATCCGACAGGAGCTTGTCCCTCGACAGAGCAATGTTCTTGTTATTTACAAGGTAGAAAAGCAGCTCGTATTCCTTTGGTGTGAGATCTATCTTCTTGCCGTCCACGCTTACGGTTCTTGCAGGAATGTTGATCTCCAGCCCGCCGAACTTCATTACATCCTGAGGTGCGATAACAGCTGCCCTATTTCTTGATATAACCACATTTACACGTGCCATAAGCTCCTTGGGACTGAAGGGCTTTACCACATAGTCGTCGATACCCAGCTCAAAGCCGAACAGCTTGTCATATTCCTCGCCGCGTGCGGAGAGCATTATGATGGGAATGTCCTTGAGCTTTTTTATTTCCTTGCAGGCAGAGAAGCCGTCAAGCTTGGGCATCATTATATCCATAATTATCAGGTCATAGTCATTAAGCTTGCAAAGGCCAACGGCGCTCATACCGTCCTCCGCCTCGGTAACATCAAAGCCGCTGAATTCGGCGTACTCCTTTATGACCTCGCGAATTTTAGGCTCGTCGTCAACCACCAAAATTTTGTACATAATAGCTTCCTCCTATTGATCATCTATAATCATCAGAATTTCGTGACTTTATTTTAACACAAATCTTTTATTAGTCAAACATTTTAAGGCATTTATATATTGACATAGTAAACGCTATGTGATATTATGATAAATTTTTTGACTGCTTGACAGAATGCCCCAAAATCTTTTATACTGGTATATATAGATATAGAATGGAGGAAATATGTAATGTTTTCGGTGGGAGACAAAATTGTTTACCCGATGCAGGGGGCAGGAGTGATAAAGGGTATCGAAGAAAAGAAAATCCTTGGGGAAACCCGTCAGTATTATATGCTGAAGCTTCCCGGCAGTGACATCAACATAATGATACCGGTGGATACCGGCGAAGCCGTCGGAATCAGAACAGTGTCTACTCCCGATGTTATGAAAACGGTGCTGCAGGTGCTACACCAAGACAGCACAGCCATGAACCCGAACTGGAACCGCAGATATCGCGAAAATATGGATAAGCTAAAAAGCGGCGATATTATGCAGGTAGCGGAGGTGGTTCGCAATCTTGTCAGACATGACAGGGAAAAGAAGCTGTCTACCGGAGAGAGAAAGCTTTTGAACGGAGCAAAAAAAATCCTCGTGAGCGAGTTCGTTCTGTCGATGGATATGGAGCCCGAGGAAGCGGAGACTCTTGTAGAAGAAGCAATCTGAGAGGCGAGTCGTTTTTCATAGAATACGGTGCGACATAGTATTAAGCTCGCCCAATATTGGGCTTAATAAGAAAGTATAAACCGTAAATATATCTATTAAAATACCAAGGAAAGGAGGGAAAATATGTTTCAGAAGCTTTTCAAGGGATTATTCTCAGTACTCGGAGGACTGGTGGGATACGAGGTTTTTGTGTTTCTCCGCTATCTGATCGACCATTCTCGAAATCAGGCATCGCAGGAGCTGATGCTGACCGAGGGCGAACAGATGTGGTTTGCCGCTTTTTGCGTCATTATTTTTGTAATAATATTTTACCGTATCGCACCCGCACTTACCCGACACAGCAGAAAGGTTGCGGACAATATCGAAAACGATTTGCAAAGCGTTTCGCCTAACGATTTGCTCGGAGGCGTGCTGGGGCTGATCGTAGGCCTTATAATCGCATTTCTGCTCACCCAGGTTTATCAGAGCGTGGTAAATCAGAAATCGCTGTACCTGACGATCACAATTTCAATATATCTGTCACTCGGATTCTTGGGAGCCGTAATAGGCAACAAAAAAATATCCGAGATGTTCACGATGATGAATACGAAAAAAAACATTGCCCAAAGCAAGGCGGCAGCCGAGGAAAACAGCTACGGCTACAACGCCAAGGACAAAAAAAGCGTGCGTGTACCCAAAATTTTGGACACCAGCGTGATTATCGACGGCAGAATACTTGAAATAATGAAAACGGGATTCTTTGAGGGACCGATAGTGATTCCGGAATTTGTTCTTGTGGAGCTCAGACATATTGCGGATTCTTCGGACGGACTCAAGAGGAACAGAGGCCGCAGAGGTCTGGACATCCTGAACAAGATTCAGATGGAGTACGGCATCGAGATATATAACACGGATTCGGAAAAGGCTCTGAAGGAGATTCCGGAGGTGGATGTAAAGCTCTTGAAGCTGGCGCAGATAATGAAGGGCAAGGTCGTAACCAACGATTTTAACCTGAATAAGGTCGCAGTTATCAAGGGTGTGCCGGTGCTCAATATCAACGAGCTTGCAAATGCACTCAAGCCGATGGTGATTCCGGGTGAGACTATGAAGGTCACGCTGATAAAACAGGGCAAGGACAGAAATCAGGCGATAGCATATCTGGATGACGGAACGATGATCGTGGTTGAGGACGGTCGCAGACAGATTGGTCAGACACTGGACATAACGGTAACGAGCGTAATACAGACGGCAGCGGGACGTATGATATTCGGCAAGATAAAGGAATGAGCGTTTTATGTACAAGGATGAATATGTTATTGCGATAATAGCGGCAGCCGGAAGCGGAAAGCGCTTCGGGGGCGAATTACCCAAGCAGTTTTTGAAGCTGGGAGGGCAAACCGTGCTGCAGAGCTCGGTCAGAGCCTTCAATGAAAACGAGCGAGTGGACAGCATACTTGTTGCTGCAGGCGATGCCTATAAGGAGCTTGTCGCAGAGCAATGTGCAGGGTTCGAGAAGCTGAGAGCCGTAGTGAGCGGAGGCAGAGAAAGACAGGATTCCATATACAATGCTTTGATGCAAGCAAGGCTGCTGAATGAGTCTGCAAGCGAGAACACACTTGTATTGGTGCACGATGCGGCAAGACCCTTTGTTACACAGGAAATTATAAACTCCGTCACAGAGGGTGCGTGGGAATGCGGGGGCGCAGTCCCGGCAGTGCCGCTCACAGATACCGTCAGACAGATGAGTCAGACAAGCGAAGCCTTGGATATGGCGGAGCTGCTCAAGGAGGGCGGAAGCCGCATACCGACACGCAGCTTGAACAGACGACATTTGTGTGCGGTACAAACTCCGCAGGGCTTTCGCATCGGCATACTGGGGGCAGCATACGAAAAAGCATACGCTGACGGATTTTTTGGAACGGATGATGCTTCAACAGTTGAGAGAATGGGTATAAATCTCAAGATAGTAAAAGGCGATTATGCCAACAAGAAAATCACTACAAAAGAGGATATGCGTTCTGAGATGAGAATAGGAAGCGGATACGATGTGCACAGGCTTGCAGAGGGACGAGAGCTGTACCTGTGCGGTGTAAAAATTCCACACGAGAAGGGGCTGCTGGGTCATTCCGATGCGGATGTTGCAGTCCATGCACTGATGGACGCGATGCTTGGAGCAGCCGGCTTGGGCGATATCGGAAAGCATTTTCCGGACAGCGACGAAAGGTACAAGGGAATTTCGAGTCTTACGCTTTTGCGAGAGGTCTGTCGTATGCTCAAGAAGGAGGGCTACAGAGTGGGCAATGTCGATTTGACGCTAATTGCTCAGCGACCCAAAATAGCGCCGTATATAGCGCAAATGAAGCAGCGGCTCGCAGAGCTGCTGGATGTGTCTGCAAATGATGTGAATATCAAGGGAACCACGACCGAGGGTCTGGGCTTTGCAGGCAGAGAGGAAGGTATTGCCGCAGAAGCGGTGTGCATCCTGTACGGAATTTAAGCAAGGCAAGAAATTGAATATATACAAACAAATGTAAACAGTCAGAGGTGAAAAGAAAATGAAATTATCACAGATGCACTTCCGAACTCTCAGAGAAGTGCCTAATGAAGCGGAGATACCAAGTCATATTTTGCTGCTCAGAGCCGGAATGATAAAGAAAAACGTTGCCGGCATATACAGCTATATGCCTATGGGATGGAGAACGATTCGCAAGATCGAGCAAATTGTACGAGAGGAGATGGATGCGCAGGGTGCAGAGGAGATGTACTCCCAGGCATTGCAGCCGGCGGAGCTTTGGCAGGAGTCCGGCAGATGGGATGCCTACGGTCCCGAGATGTGGCGCATAAAGGACAGAAACGGCAGAGAGTTTTGCCTCGGGCCTACGGCTGAGGAAATCTTCACGGATGCTGTCAGAAGCGATGTTTCCTCGCACAGACAGCTTCCGCGTATGCTCTATCAAATCAGCGACAAGTACAGAGATGAAGCTCGTCCCAGATTCGGTATGATGCGCTCAAGAGCTTTCATAATGAAGGATAACTATTCCTTCGACAAGGATCCGGAGGGACTTGATGTAAGCTATAACAAGATGTTTGAGGCATATACAAACGTATTTACTCGCTGCGGACTCAATTTCAGACCGGTAGAGGCAGATACAGGTGCCATAGGCGGCTCAAATTCGCACGAGTTTACTGCGCTGTGCGAGTACGGAGAATCGGAGATAGCATACTGCGACTGCTGTGATTTGGCGGCTACGGTAGAGAAGGCTGCCTGTGTGGATGCAAAAGCGCAGGACGAGGTTGAAATGCTTCCGCTCGAAAAGCTGCACACACCGGGAACAAAGACAATAGATGAGGTTGCAGCCTTTCTGAAATTGGATAAAAAGCAGACGATAAAGGCGCTTCTGTTTGTGACATACGATGCAGAGGGAAAGCAGGACGGATATGTGGCGGCCTTCGTCAGAGGCGACAGGGAGCTGAATATGACAAAGCTCGTCAATGCCCTGAGCATCAACGAATATGCGATAGAGTTTGCCGACGAGGAAAAAATGTCTCAGGCAACAGGCTGCGTAGGCGGCTTTACGGGTCCTATGCAGCTGCACGACTGCAAAATCGTTGTGGACAGCGAGCTTGTTGGACTCAAAAATATGTGTGCGGGTGCCTGTGAGGCGGATCATCACTATATAAACGTGAACTACGGTCGCGATTACAAGGGCGACATAGTAACAGACCTCAAAACGTTAAAGGAGGGTGACGAGTGCCCAATTTGCGGTGCGCCTGTCCGTCACGCAAGAGGTGTCGAGGTAGGTCAGATATTCAAGCTCGGAACAAAATATTCGGAGCCGCTCAAAGCGGTCTATAAGGACGAAAATCAGCAGGACAGACTCATCTGGATGGGCTGCTACGGCATAGGAATATCCCGAACCTTCCAGGCTATCATAGATATGCCGCAGAATCACGACGAAAACGGCATCATTTGGCCGATGTCGGTTGCTCCGTATCATGTAATCATCACGGAGGTAAAACCGGGTGACGAGCAGCAGGATGCCGTGAGCCTCAAGATATACGAGGAGCTTACGAGAGCGGGTGTCGAGGTTATACTGGATGACAGGGACGAGCGACCCGGTGTCAAGTTCAAGGATGCGGATCTGATTGGCATCCCTATCAGAATAACCGTAGGCAAGCGCGCCGGCGAGGGCATAGTGGAATACAAGCTCAGACGCGATGCTGACAGAAGCGAAAAGACCGTGGAGGAAGCAATCGCTGCGGCAACGGCTATGGTCAATGCGGAAAAAACGGGCAGAAATTATATGAAATAAAATCGCACAAGGCAGCAACAAAGCATAAGGTAATATGTAAGGAGAACACAAAATGAAGAAATTTGTTATAGAGATGATGAACGGCGATATGATGAAGGGTGAGCTTTATCCGGAAACTGCGCCGATTACTGTAGAAAATTTTGAAAAACTGGTAAGCAAGGGATTTTATGATGGTCTGTGCTTCCACAGAGTAATCCCGGGCTTTATGATCCAAGGCGGTTGCCCAAAGGGAAACGGAACAGGTGGTCCTGGCTACAGCATCAAGGGTGAGTTTGCGGCAAACGGCGTACAGAACGAGCTGAAGCATACAAGAGGTGTGCTTTCCATGGCAAGAGCAATGGATCCAAATTCAGCGGGCTCGCAGTTCTTTGTAATGGTAGCCGATGCACCGCACCTCGACGGACAGTACGCAGCCTTCGGTAAGGTGACAGAGGGAATGGAAGCTGCAGACAAAATTGTAAGTGTTAAAACAGATTGGCGAGATTGTCCACAAGAAAAGCAAGTAATCAAGACTATAACGATTGTGGAGGAATAGGAGCCGATGGCATTTTTTAGAGAAGTCCGAGAGGACATCCGAAATATGGTAGAAAAAGACCCTGCTGCCCGTAACGGCTTGGAGGTTTTGATATGCTATCCCGGAATCTGGGCTTTGATTTGGCACAGACCGGCGCACTGGCTGTATAAGCATCACTGTCCCTTCCCGGCAAGACTTATTTCACAGCTCACTCGATTTTTTACGGGGATTGAGATACATCCCGGAGCGAGCATTGGCAGGAGGTGCTTTATCGACCACGGTATGGCGGTTATCATCGGAGAAACGGCAGAGGTCGGTGACGATGTGACGATTTATCAAGGGGTGACACTCGGCGGTACGGGCAAGGATATCGGAAAAAGACATCCGACGATAGGAAACCGTGTTGTGGTCAGCAGCGGAGCAAAGGTGCTCGGGCCGTTCAAGGTCGGTGACGACGTCAAGATAGGAGCCGGTTCGGTTGTATTGAAAGAGGTTCCACCCAACTGTACGGTTGTAGGCATACCGGGAACCATCGTCAAGCGCAACGGACAGAGCACTACGCAGGATTTGAACCAGGTTGATTTGCCCGATCCGATTGCTGTGGAGATGGAATGTCTCAGAAGACGAATTATGGAGCTTGAAAGACTTATGCAGGCAGAGCACAAGATAGAAGCAGGATGTATCGACTGTGCAGGCTCCTCCAATCTTGAGGAAACGCTCCTGAACGTAATTCGGGAAAAAAACGAAAAGAAGCAAGATAAGGAAGGAATCGAGGATGAAAATATATAACACGCTTACGAGAAAAAAGGAAGAATTTGTACCTATTGAAGACGGAAGGGTAAAGATGTACGTCTGCGGTCCGACCGTGTACAACTATTTTCATATCGGAAACGCCAGACCGTTCGTAGTATTCGATACACTCAGAAAGTATTTGGAATACCGCGGCTACAAGGTGAAATTCGTGCAAAACTTTACAGATGTTGATGACAAAATCATCAACCGTGCAAAGGAGGAGGGCGTGACGGCTCCGGAAATCTCCGAAAAATATATCGAGGAATACTATAAAGATGCCGCTGCTCTCAATGTAAAAAAAGCGAATGTGCATCCCAAGGTTTCGGAGACGATGAGCGATATTATCCATTTTGTGCAGGACCTGATCGACAAGGGCTATGCATATGAATCACAGGGCGATGTATATTACAGAACTCGCAGGTTCGACGGCTACGGAAAGCTTTCGGGCAAGAATATAGATGAGCTGATTCAGGGTGCCAGCGAAAGAACCAGAAGTGCAGACGATATGAAGAAGGAAGACCCACTCGATTTTGCGCTTTGGAAGGCTCGTAAGGAGGAATCCGAAATAGCCTGGGAATCTCCGTGGGGTATGGGCAGACCGGGCTGGCATATCGAATGCTCTGCAATGGCAAAGAAATATCTCGGCTCGACCATCGACATTCATGCGGGCGGCGAGGACCTGCAATTCCCGCATCACGAAAACGAGATTGCACAGTCAGAGGCACACAACGGCTGTGAATTTTCGCACTACTGGATGCACAACGGCTATATCAATATAGACGGAACAAAGATGTCAAAGTCGCTCGGAAACTTCAAGACCGTGCGCGATCTTCTTGCGCATTACGACGGTGAGGTTTTGCGTTTCCTGATTCTCAGCGGACAGTACAGAGGACCGATAGACTTCAACTCAGAAATTTTGGAGCAGTCCAAGAATGCTATGACTCGCTTGAGAAATGCAAAATCCAACCTCAGACATCTGATCGAAAGCGGAAGCGGCAGCATTACAGATGCCGAAAAGGAAAAGCTGGCAGCATACGATAAGTTCAGACAGGAGTTCATCACTGCAATGGATGACGACCTGAATACGGCAGATGCAATCTCAGCGGTATTTGAGCTGGTTACGGCGATAAACACGGCTGTCAAGGACGGTGCTTCCAAGGAGTTTGCAGAGAAATCTCTTGACACGCTGATGGAGCTTGCGACGGTTCTCGGCCTTTTGCAGCAGGAGCTCGAGGACAAGGTGGAGATAGATGCGGAGCTGCAGGCACTTATCGACGAAAGACAGGAAGCAAGAAAGGCAAAGAACTTTGCAAGAGCCGATGAAATCAGAGATTTGCTCAAGGCTCGCGGCTTGGCTCTCAAGGATACACCGCAGGGCGTTCAGGTAATCAAGGCGTAAAAGGCAGCGGTATGAAACTGAATCCAAAGCAGATAAATACGACAGCACTTGCATACATCGGAGATGCTGTCTACGAAATATATGTAAGGCAGCGCGTGCTGACGACGAGTGCGGGCACAGACGGTACGCAGGTGCAGGCATACGGTGCACACGTGGATGCACTGCACAGAAGGGCAATCCGTTATGTTCGTGCGGACGGACAGGCGAAGGCCATCAAAACGATGATAGAAGAAGGTTTTCTCTCGGACGAGGAGGCGGCTCTGGTTCGGCGCGCAAAGAACCATAAAACCGCCTCAAAGCCGAAGAATGCCGACCCTATTGATTATAAATATGCGACGGCATTTGAGGCACTGATAGGCTATCACCGATTGGCGGGCGACGAAAAACGTGTTGAGGAAATCGTCCAACGGGCATTCCGCATTATTGACGGAAAATAAATATCTCAGGGGTTTTCATTGTAGTCGCGGCTTATGTATAAAAAATGCAAACATATGTCTTTGAGATGCTTGCATTTTTTGTATATAAAATATAGATTGGAGACAACAGATGAGTAAGGCAGACAAGCTATTTGTGAATATGTGCAAAAAAATCCTTACGGAAGGGTTTTCAACAGAGGGAGAAACGGTTCGTGCACGCTGGGAGGACGGCTCACCTGCTTATACCATCAAGACCTTCGGCGTTGTAAACCGTTATGATTTATCAGAGGAATTTCCGGCACTGACACTCAGACCGACGGCAATCAAGTCGGCGACAGACGAGCTTTTGTGGATTTGGCAGAGAAAATCAAATAACATTGGCGACCTAAAGCCGCATATTTGGGATGAGTGGGCAGATGAGGACGGCTCTATCGGCAAAGCGTACGGCTACCAAATGGCAAAAAAATACAAATTCGCACAGGGCGAGATGGATCAGGTGGATAATGTGCTTTGGCAGCTCAAAAATCAGCCACAGTCCAGGAGGATAATGACGAACATATACAATTTTGAGGATCTTTCAGAGATGAGGCTGGAGCCCTGTGCCTACAGCATGACCTTCAATGTGACAGGGAACAGACTCAATGCAATCCTCAATCAGCGATCGCAGGATATTTTGGCGGCAAACAACTGGAATGTCGTCCAGTACTCCATTTTGCTGATGATGCTTGCACAGGTAAGCGAGCTTGAGCCGGGAGAGCTGGTGCACGTGATTTCCGATGCGCACATATATAACAGACACATTCCGATTATCGAGGAGCTGATAAACAGACCGCAGTATTCGGCACCGAGGGTTTATTTGAATCCTAAGGTACGAGATTTTTATGAGTTTACGACAGCGGATATCATTGTCGAGGATTATAGAACAAATCCGCAGGTTTTGAACATACCGATTGCGATTTGAGCCGAAAATTTGCAAATACGAGGATTCGTTCGATAGGGTCGGGGCTTGCCCCCGACCAAATTTGTAATAAACAATTAGATCTACGGGAAAGAAAGGATATAACAAGCAAGATATGAATTTGATTGCAGCAGCCGACCAAGACTGGGGAATCGGCAAGGACGGAGGATTGCTTACGCAGCTTTCGGGGGATCTCAGATATTTCAAGGAAAAGACGAGCGGCAAGGTCGTTGTGATGGGCAGAGCAACATTGGAGAGTCTGCCGGGCGGAAAACCGCTGCCGAACCGTACAAACATTGTGCTCACGAGCAAGCCTGATTTTGAAAAGGAAGGGTGCATAATCGTGCATAGCCTTGATGAGCTTCGTAAAACGTGTGAAAAATATAACACAGAGGATATTATGGTGATAGGCGGTGAGCAGATATATATGCAGCTCCTGAGATACTGTGACAAGCTGTTTATCACGAAAATTTTTGCTTCCTTCGATGCGGATAAGCATATAATGAATGCAGACAAGCTTCGCAGCTTTGAAGTGGTATGGGAAAGTGATGTGCAGGAGGAGAACGGTCTGCAATATCAGTTTGTGGAATACAGAAAACGGGGAGGAAACCGTAATGGCGAAGGTAAAGAATAAGAGGGAGAACCATACTACAAAAAGAGGCACATACGGTCACGGCTACGGTCCGAAGAACGAGACTGCAAGCAAACGCACTGCAAGCGCAAGAGCAGCTCAAAGAAACGGAAAAGACTCAAGCTCAGAGCGAGGTGAGAGAAGCTATGACAGTACTGTGAGCCCTGATGAGCATGGTGCTGCAAATATCATAGTCGGCAGAAATCCCGTTATCGAGGCAGTGAAAAACGGCAGAGAGATTGACAAGCTGCTCGTAAGCGCAACGGAGGGCTCGATGATAAAGCTCCTGGCGCAGGCAAGAGATAAGGGAATCCCTGTAATGAGGGTGGAAAAAGCAGCACTTGACAGAATCGCACCGGGTCAGGCACATCAGGGTGTTGCGGCATATATCAGCCCGTATGAATATGCCGAGCTTGACGATATATTTGCAAAAGCAGAAGCGGCAGGGGAAGAACCGTTCATCGTTATTTTGGACAATCTGGAGGATCCGCACAATCTGGGTGCAATAATGAGAACCGCCGAATGCGCGGGAGCACACGGCATCATAATTCCGAAACGCAGAGCGTGCGGACTGACGGATGTGGTAGCAAAGGCATCTGCCGGAGCCATAGAATATATGCCATGTGTGAGGGTGACAAACATTGCGCAGACCATCGAGGAGCTGAAGGAAAGAGGTATATGGGTGGCTGCCTGCGATATGGGCGGACAAGAGTATTACAAGGCTGACCTGACGGGCAAGCTTGCGGTGGTAGTCGGAAGTGAGGGCTTCGGAATCAGCAAGCTGGTGCGTGAAAAATGCGATTTTGTGGTATCTATGCCTATGCTGGGAAAAATCACTTCGCTGAATGCTTCCAATGCAGCGGCGGTAATAATTTATGAGGTGAGAAAGCAGAGGACTGCTCGTGTCAGCGAGTCTGAGGGCTGAACAGTCTGCAGGACAGCAATAGGGGAAGTCGGATATCGGGGGAAAGAGAAATGTACATCGAGGATTTACATATTTTGACAGATGAGCAGCTCGTAAAAATGTCGCAGGAGGGCAGCGAAACCGCAGAGGAGCTTTTGATAGAAAAATACAGAAGCTTGGCAAAGAGCAAGGCAAAAATATATTATATAGCAGGCGCCGACAAGGAGGATGTTGTTCAAGAAGGGATGATTGGGCTTTTTAAAGCGATACGCAGCTATGAGTCAGAGGGCGAGGCAGCGTTCAGAACCTACGCCGATTTGTGTATCAATAACCAAATAATCACGGCAATCAAGCGAGCCAATCGCAGAAAGCATAAACCTCTGAATGAGTCACTTTCACTCAACGGAGCGCTAGCGGGGGGCGACTCGGAGATGACTGTCGGCGACATCCTGCAGAGCAACGGCGAGAACAACCCGGAGGAGCTGATGCTGATGAAAGAAATTATAGACTGCCTAAACGCACAGGATAGCGGAATATTCAGCAGCTTTGAGAGAAAGGTCTGGAATGAAAAGCTCAAGGGTCGCTCCTATTCCGAGATATCAAGGGAGCTAAAAAAATCGCCCAAGTCAATAGATAATGCGTTACAGCGAATACGCAGAAAGCTGATCGTTTTTATGAAAAAATAGCCGCAGACGCAGCTTTTATTGAACCGTATTCAGCTTGAGCCTTGTGCGCTGACAGGGTAGATGATGAAAGGAAGAAAAAGGATGATAACAAGCAAGCAGAGAAGTTTTTTGCGTTCGATGGCGCACAGCATAGATCCGATTGCCTATTTGGGAAAGCAGGGTCTCACGGAAAATGTGGTAAAGCAGATAGATGTCTGCCTTGAGGCTCGAGAGCTTGTCAAGGTAAAGCTTCAGGAGGGCTGTGAGCTTGATGCAAAGACCGTAGCAAATGAGGTGGCGGACAGACTCGGTGCGGAGTTTGTGCAGGCAATAGGGCACAAATTTACGCTTTACAGAGAATCCAAGGACAACAAACAGATAGTGCTGCCAAGATAATGTTTTTGAAGAAAAAGCCTTTACAAAGGCAAGGAAATTGTGCTATAATCATTAGGCGTAAGAATTTACGCAGCATATGCTGTTGTAGCTCAGTAGGTAGAGCACTTCCTTGGTAAGGAAGAGGTTCGGCAGTTCGAGCCTGCTCAACAGCTCCATTACAGATCCCGCACGGCGACGATTATCGAGCTATGTGGGATTTTTTTAACGCTTATGTAAAGACCGTTTGTACGATTATATTGACAGTCCGTCAGTGAGGATTATATAATGAAGCTGTAAACATAATACACCGGATCGGCAATGCTTGAAAAGGTATGTAATATATATGGGGGCAGAATTTAATGAAAGCAATGGTAAAGGGTTTAAGGTACATAGTTATAGCACTGATTTTGTGCATTGCATTCGGAGGCTTCGGATACTTCACCGGACTCAAGTCATCAGGCGGTGAGCAGCGCAGTCTCTCTGCGGTCGTTGTGAAAAACGAGCTTGCAGCAATGAGCGAGCTGGGAACGATGACCTATGCTTATACGGAGTTGGGAAGCTATAAGAACAAAAAGGCTTTTTACGGTGTAACGCTGCCTTTTACGGAGAAAAGCTTTATACTGACGTACGACGGAATAATTAAGGCAGGTATAGATATGAGTGAGGTTAAGGTCGAGCTGAGCGATGCAAGCGTAAGTGTAACACTGCCCGCTGCGAAGATTCTTTCTCACGAGATAGACGAGGAAAGCGTACAGCTATATGACGAGAAGCACAGCATTTTCAATCCGTTTGATGTCAAGGACTATACGGAGTTTTATGCCGACCAAAAGAAAAGAGCCGAGAAAAAAGCAAAAGAGCGAGGGATGCTTACAGAAGCACAAAAGCAAGCGGAAAGCGTTGTGAAGGGGCTGTTGACAGAGCTGTGCAGCGGATATTCAATCGAGGTCAAAAGCACAGAGGCTGCTGCGTAGATTTGCGTGCAAGGAGCGCTTTTGAGGATAGTGTGGGTGCGGACAGTCGTACAAGCCGAGCGGAAAGGAGTCGTGCTGCGATGAAGAATAAGCTTGAAAAGACAAATGCGATGCGCAGGCTCGATGCGCTGAAAATCGCTTACAAGGAGCATACATATACGGATACCGAGGCAATAAGCGGAGTGGAGGTCGCGGAGACTTTGGGACAGGAGCAGGGCAGAGTGTTCAAAACTCTTGTCACACAGGGCAAAAGCAGAAATTACTATGTTTTTATGGTGCCGGTGGCAGAGGAGCTTGATCTGAAAAAGGCGGCGAGGTCGGTCGGTGAAAAGTCGATAGAGATGATACCGTCGAAGGAGCTGTTGCCTTTGACAGGATATATTCACGGCGGCTGCAGCCCTATAGGAATGAAAAAGTTTTTTACAACGACGATACACGAAAGTGCTGCCGATTACGAAACGATTTTTTTCAGCGGCGGCAGGATAGGCTTTCAGATAGAGCTGCCGTTTGCCGACCTGCAGAAAGCAATACGGATACAGACAGCGGATATTATCAAGGAAGTATAGACGAAAAGCTTTAATGGAAAAGGGGGATTTTTATGAAGGCAAAAGAAATTTTTAAGACACCTGTTTATCTTGTTACACTATTCATCTGCATTTGTTTTGCGATTGCGTTTTTTGTAGCGGCATTTGCAAATGATAATGACATTGCAGATGCAGAGTACGGCAGCCCGGATGTGGCATATAATGCTGTTCTGGACAAATTTGCACTTGAAGCTGATGAAATTGATGCATTCTCAATTCTCTGCGAAAAGACCGATAACAAGGATTACCGCACATATCAAGTGAGCATTACGGTCGGCGAAGAAGTCAGAGAGTTTACGGTAAACGCTTTTTCGGACGGTCACATAGATGTGCTTGAAAATGTAAGCG
>CAZQSP010000009.1:0-20415 GCA_964596085.1 uncultured Oscillospiraceae bacterium | reverse complement strand
CGAGACGGGCAAGTCCTCCAAACTCGGCACTGCCCATCAGCAGGCTGCTCAGATCTGACCGTAGGCAGAAAACATGAACCTCGGCTGCCTCATACGCCCCGGGCTCATCGCAGTATTTCCAGCTTCCGTTTTCAAAATAAAGTACGAGCTTTTGCTCCGTGCCCTCCACATCGTCTGTCACCGCAAAGCCTGCCGACAGCTTGAGCGGTGGGAAGCTCCTGTGTGCCGCAGCCTTGACAAAAGCTTCGACATCGCAGATTTTATACATCGTACCTATTGCCGACACATTGGTCTGCAAAAATCCAAAATCTATATAATTGCCGCTCATATCCTGACAGCTTTCGAGAAGCTGGTAAAAGTCCGGCTCGCCGCTTCTTACGATTACCGACTGTGCCAGGTCAGCTTGCAGTCGCAGTCCTGACAGCAGCTTCCGCAGCACCGCAGGCTCAAAATAAACCAGCTCCTTTACATCCATCAGGTTCAGCGTATAGTTGCAGTCAGAGGTATTTTCAAAGCTGAATGCCGCATAGCCGACGAGCCTTCCGTCCTCGAAGCAGCCGATTCTGCGTACCTCGTCGTCCGCAAGTATATCTCTTATCTCCTCTGCAAATTTACAGACCGCACCGTGATTATGCTTCACAAACTCCGTATAGCAGTCCACGGTCAACGCAGCCTCGTTCCTTCCTAGCAGCCTGAGTCCCGCAAGCTCCTCCCTTGCAACAGTCGGAAGATAATCGGTTCTGATATGATATTCGTCCAGCTTGGTTCCGCAGCCGTAGCCGAGCTTTTTATAAAAGTCCATACGAAACGGAAGCAGCATAGACACGCAGCCGCCCGTTTTCACTGTATATTCCTCGAAAAAGCGGACCATGTCACGAGCCGCTCCCTTGCGCTTGTGCATCGGGTGAACGCCCAGGGCCATAAGCCCCACGGCACGGCGCAGCTCGCCGTACAGGTTCAAATCAAAATCTATCAGCTTCATAGTTGCAATCAGAGTCCCCTCACTCCTCTCTGGACCCTCCTCGTATTCAAACAAGCCGAAAAAGCTGACATCCTCAAATTCCGTCATCGACTGAAGATTCCTTCTGTAATATTTTTCGTAGCACTCCTCCGAAAGATCCTTGCCCGCAGGATATGCGTTCAGATATATTTCCATATATGCTTTCATATCGTTCGGTGTCAGTGCCCGCACTTCTCTCTTTTTCATAAGCCGCCCTCCTTTTCTTTTCTTTATTCTACCATATTCTGCGACATAAAGCTATGCCTGCAGGCTCAGAATTATAAGCTGTATGCACATTGCAGTTAAAATATGTTATGATATGGACGAGGTAGTGACGGCAAAGAAAAACCCGCATTACTGCGGGTATATCTTTGCCTGTTTTTATTAGGAATTTTAATTCCGTCATTTTCACTTTTTTTATGACAGCTTTGGAAACGGTATCACGTTGCTGAGGTCTATCTCATCCTCAAGTCCGCAATCTGCTTCCTCGCTCATTATTTCTCTCAGATCCTCGGCAAGGGTTTCCGCATCCAGTGTCAGTCCGGCATACTCCTCCGTTAAAAACGACAGCTTCACATCATCCTCTGCGAGCATCGGTAGCAGCTCCTCCAAAAGCTCATCAAGCGATATCGTGCCAACCTCGCACTCTGCCCATTCCTCGCTTGCCATCGCCTTGGCATCCTCCTCCGATGCCCAGAGCGGAATTGCATCTTCTCCCTCAAACTCGCCCATAGCTATCCTGCCATCATCAAACAACGCCCAGGCACAGCCGTCACGTACGATTTTGTGAAGCATATAAATGTAGTCTTCGTCGACTTCAAGCTTTTCTTCAATTTCGTCACAGCGTTCGTCAAGATCGAAGCCCTGTGCCTCTGCCTCGTTTTCAAAATCACTCTCAAGATCAATCAGGTTTTTCCATATTCCCTCGCCGTCCTGCATCTCAACCATAGCATCGACGTTATTCTGCGAAAATTCGGGCACACATATCATGAGGAACTCTGCTACCGCCATACTTTCCACGCTGAAGTCCTTCCATTCGTTCATTTGATTTTTTTTTGCAGCCTCCTTGCTGCCCCAAAGCGCCACAGCATCACCTGCTTCCGTTTCGGCAACGGCAACCCTACCATCGTTATGCAGGAACCAAATTTTGTCGTTTGCGATTATATTTTTTACAAAATTTTTGTATTTTTCGTCTAGTCTCAACCTATCTTCAAAGCCAATATTCATTTTTTCTTATATCTCCTGTTTATTCCATTACTGACAAGTGCTGTCGTTTAGTTATACTGCCTTTCTCTCTCGACATAGAGGTATGCGCCTACATTATCATCCTCGTCATAGCCGACATCGACACGCACCAAGATATTGTCTGTATAGCCATTACCCTCAAACTCGATCTGCTGGTAGACTCCGTAATAATCCTCTATTCTCTCTGCCTCCTTCCAAGCTGTTTTGAGAGCCTTTTTCACCTTTGCCTCGGAAAGCTCTACGCCGTATGCACTGCTGATGTCGGCAAGTATGTCCTTTACCGATGCTGTCGGGCTCGTCAAGGTCACGGAGGTATAGCCGTTGTACTGATAATAGCTGTCCGTATAGCTGTCATGATATGCACCCATCTCAATAATTGCCTTATCCATATCGTCGTCCTCGATTGCAGCCACGTATGCCTGTTTATCCATGTAGTCGTCATCATATTCCTCGTATTCATTGAAGGCAATGACGAAATTGCTCATACCTGCCTTTGCCAGTGCAGCCTCCAGCTTGCTCTGCATACTGTCGCCCGATGTCGAAAGCTTGCTGTAGTTCATCTTTTCTAGGGTAGAGGACATAAGAAAGCTCTTTTTTGCTTTTGCACCGAGATCAAAGCTGTCGCCCTCCTCATCGTATTCAGGCTCTACGCTATTCGGAAAAATATACTCCGGAGTATCATCACTATCGTCGATTACTTCCCCGGCTTCTCCCGTTTCAAGCTGCATATCCGACTCTGTTGGATCTTGTGCATCATCTGAGCCGCACGCAAACATACAGACTCCGAGCAATATTATCATCAAAACAGCAATCAATTTCTTTTTCATAGGCTTCTCCTGTTCTTTTTTCCATTTTATCATAAAAAGGTGTTTTAGAAGTGTTTTTCCTGTGCATTTATTTTAACACGCATTGCCTCTGCTTGTAAATCCGATTCTTTTTACATCGGCATTATCTTATACTTTACACAGTTTTATCTTATTTGTCTACTGCCTATTTTCCAAATTGCATCGACAATTTTTTCCATATCTCTGCGTGTGTTGAACGGTCCCACACTTATTCTGACCGCTCCGCAATCCCAGCTTCCTATAGTTTTGTGTGCGAGCCCTGCACAATGATAGCCACCTCTAACCGCAATGCCATAATCTGAGTTGAGTCGTGCAGTAAGCTCCTCTGCCTCCATTCCCTCTATGTTCATCAAGGATATTCCGGTCTTTTCCTCGCAGGAAGGGCCGTATCTCCTCACAAAATCCATATTGTCAAGCTGTTCATCGAGATAGCCGATAAGCTCCCGTTCATATGCCTCTATTGCCCCTATGCCTATTTTCTTCACAAACTCTGCCGATGCGCCAAGCCCGATTATTGCGGGTGCATTGACAGTGCCCGCCTCAAAGCCCTCCGGGAACTCCTGTGGCTGAATACGGCTCTTGGATTCTGTTCCCGTGCCTCCGGCAAGCAGTGGCATAAGCCTTGTCTCGGGCTTCACATACAGCACTCCTGTCCCCAGCGGTCCGAGCAAGCCCTTGTGTCCCGGCAAGGCAAGCATACCGATGTTCATTTTCTGCACGTCTATCTCCATACAGCCGCCGCCCTGTGCCCCGTCCACCATAAACATTATCCCGTATTTTCGTGCCAGGGCTCCTATTTCACCGATCGGCATTTTGGTTCCGCTCACATTGGATGCTGCCGTAATTACAATCAGCCTCGTATTCTGCTTTATCGTTTTTTCGATATCCGAGGCTTTTATCCTGCCCTCTCTGTCAGCACGGATTATTGACTGCGTTATCCCCTTGCTTTCAAGGGCCTTGAGCGGTCTGAGCACCGAATTGTGCTCCATGGAGGTCGTTATAGCATGGTCTCCCTCTCGCAGAAAGCCGGTCAAACCCAGGTTCAATGCTTCCGTGGTGTTCTTTGTAAACACCAGTCGCTCTGCCTGCTCAATCTTGAACAGCTCCGCAATTTTTCTTCTTGCGTGGTATACCTCCTCACCCGTTTTCAAGGACATAAGATGTCCTGATCTTCCGGGGTTGCCGCAGTATTTCAGTATACATTCCTCCATTGCAGCCAGCATCACCCTTGGCTTCGGGTAGGATGTGGCACCGTTATCCAAATATATCATAAGCCCTTCCTCGCAATAAAAAAATAGAGGACACCTCTGTCCTCTACATATTATGCTTTATCGCGCTCCGCTGTGCATAGCTATCTGTCCGAGCTTGCTCCCATATAATGCAAGCTCGGAGCTTGAGTCTGCACCTACTCGCCGTGGCTTGACAATCCGCTGCCGCTTATAGGAATCGCTTCTCCGGAAAGAAGGGCCTTGCTCCTCAGATTCGCCTTGACAAAGTCCTTGTCCCTTGCCAATATCTCTCTCAGCTCCCTATATGTCTGACCAAAGTAGCTTTGCTGATCCGATGCAAGCCCGATAACCTCCATCCCCAGCTTGTCCGCAATATACAAGGCTCTGTACTGATGATATTTCTGTGTCACAACAATAGCCTTCTCTACCTTGAAGATATCTATTGCACGATACATCGAATCATAAGTGGAAAATCCGGCATGATCGCAGAAAATATCGTTCTCGGGAATGCCTGCAGCCTCGGCATACTTCAGCATCACGTGAATCTCATTATGTCCCACCTGTCCGTTGTCACCCGTCAGCAGAAGCTTGGGTACAATCCCCTCCTTGTATAATGCTATACCTGCATCCAGTCTGTCCTTGAGCATTGGCGAGGGTGTGTTCTCGTCCCTTATGCCGCAGCCCAAGACAATGGCACAGTCAGCCTCATGCTTGCTGAGATTTTCCTTGCTGATAGCGTTTATGCTCAGATCGTACGGCATCACATATAAAATTTTGTCCTCGGTCTGTCCTTTTACGTGATTGTTCAGAAGCATCATCGACAGTATGCCTATCATCAGCAGTGCTATAAGCGCAACAAACAAGCGCAAAAAGAAATTCTTAATTTTGCTCATTTCCGTACCCCTTTCAAGTCTGAGCCATTTGAAATTTACTCACAATACGCTTTCCCTTCAAAGGCTCTGTGTCAAATTATTGCCCGAGAAATTCTTCCTTGAGAATAGAATAAACCATATTGTCCCTGTCCGTACCGTCATAAATATGGTAGCCCTTACGCTGCACCCCCTCAAATTTGAAGCCGCACTTTTCAATTACTCTCTGTGAACGCTTGTTATTCGGTCCGGTGCATATCGCCATTATAACGATATCCAGCTCCCTGAAAGCATAATCCATTACCGCCTTTGCCGCCTCGGTCATATAACCGCAGCCCCAGTACTCCTCGCCGAGTGAATAGCCCAGCTCCAGGCTCCTCACGTCCTCTCTGCGTTTGTCAGGCTCAAGCCCTATGCTTCCCATAAGTCTGCCGTCCTCCTTTCTGCGAATCGCCCAGACTCTGTGCGGCATAAAAAGCGTTTCTATGATTTCCTTGGATTCTTCAAGACTTTTGTGCGGACTCCAGCCTGCGTTCGGTCCGACATTCGGATTTTTTGCGTATTCGTACAGTCCCTTTACATCTGCTTCGTCGAGTGTCCATGGTGTGAGGAGCAACCGCTCCGTTTCAAGCTTCTTGATTTCTTTCATCCTTCTTACCTCATACTCTTTTTCTAAGTGACTTGCTCTACTCTGTAGTGCTCAATATTTCCTTGTTCTTTGTTTCTATCTGGCTGACCTTCATATTCGGCGCATCCTCAGGATCGACATCCTCCAACAAGCCGAGAATGTTTTCACCCAGGTATATCGTCTTGAGCTCCTCGCCGTCGAGTGTTACCTTGCTGTAGGTCGTAAAGTTTTTACCCTTAATATAATACTTTTCGCCTATCTTCACGACCTCCTCTATTTTTATATCATTGACACCCATCTTTAATTCGCTTGGTACAAACGGGTTCTCACCGCCGTATATATAATACTTGCCGTAGAGCATATCATAGCCGAGCGCCTTCAGATCCTCGAGATAGGTCTCACTGTTTTTATGATTCTGCTGATAGGTGAAAATCGTACCAAGCTGCATATCTATCATATCCATCATATGTGCCGTGAGCTGATAGGTATGAAGATTTTCGTCGTCCTTTTCAAGACCGAAGTTGTCCCATATCAGGTACTGCGTTCCGTACAGATCTCCGCTTTCCAGATCATCCTCCGTCAGGTCTATCGCAGGAATATGGTCTCCGTACATCGCAAGCATTATAGGCTCATCTCTTTGCGCAAGTGCCTCCGTAAGCTTGCCGATAAACTGATCCATCTCGTATATCTGATTGACATAATACTCAAACTTCCATTTCAGCTCCTCACTCGCTGCGGAGAGAACCTTTATCCTTGGATTTTTGATTACCTCCTCGCTCGGATACTTGCCGTGACCTTGGACGGAAATCGTATATATCATATCACGTCCCTCTGTTGAGTCGAGCGCATCTTCTATGCACTCCACAAGCACACCGTCCTTGGCCCAGTTTTTGGGAGTTTTTACTACATTTTTCATATATTCGATGCTCGTAAAGGTATCAAAGCCTATGTTTGAGAATACCGTGTTTCTATTGTAAAATACCGCTCTATGATTATGTATTGCATGGGAGGTGTAGCCGATGCTGTCCAGGTCGTATGCAAGGCTTTCTCCCGTTTTTTCCTTGAGCACTGCCTTATACGGATATTCCCCCGGTCCAAAGAACTTTACGCTCAGTCCCGTCAATACCTCAAACTCGACATTTGCCGTGCCGGCACCGCAAGCCGGAACCGTAAGCTCTCCCGAGGAATATTCGCTCAGCAGTCTGCGGAAATTAGGGCACGGATCCTCCGACAGCTCGATGCTTTTTATCGTCATCGGGTCTATGAAGGACTCAAGCTGCAAGAACAAAATGTTCGGATACTCCTCGTCTATATCCTTTGTCTCAAGCAGCATTGCTTTGTCCTCGCCCAGCTCCTTCTTGTCATAGATGTCTAGGATGCTTTCCTCGCTGTAACCGGCAGGCCTTTGAATACCGGTATTAAGCCAGGTATTTGTAAAGCAATATACGACACCATAATCCCTGTATGCATATGCCAGATTGCCGAAGAAGGTCTCGACAACTCCCGTGCTGATAGCTACAGAGGTCGAAAGGAAGGTGAATGTAAGGATCAATGCCACCGCAAGCATATTTCTCTTTCTGTGAAGCTTGTCCTTTTTCTTTGGTCCCTTCCAATACAGCAGAACAAGCGAAACCGGCACCGCTGCTGCCACAACAGCCACCAACACAATCTGCCAGGTCGAAAGGTAGTTTGTTATTATCGTCATTCCGTCCTCAAGATTGCTGAGATCCTTGACTGTGAACGGTGTCATTCGCTGAGTAAGTATAACTCCGTTTGTTATACCGATAGCGAGCCAAAAGAATGATACGATAGTGAATATAAACAGTCTGCGCTTTACAAGTGATGCAATAACAAGAGTTGCAAAAATGATCAGCGCATTGTATAAAAATACCATTGGCTCTGTCACCATAAATTTTATGCCTGCAAAGAGATCCTCCGTGCTGAATCTTCCGAGAGTCTCAATTATGAGGTTAAGCACAAGTGCCCAGACTGCGGCATACACAAAGCTGTTGCGGTAGAACTTGCGCTTGTCCATCGTTTCTACCTCTCGTACCGTTTCCTCCACCTTTCTGTCAAGCTTCTCAAACCCATTGAAATGTTCAAGCCTTTCCAGCCTGTCCTTTTTATTTTCATCCATAGCTTTTCCCTTTCTTATCATAATCTCGTCGCTGCCTGGTTCGCAAGCTCCGCAAACTCCTCCAAGCTGAGTGTCTCTGCGCGTCTGCTTGCATCTATCCCCGATGCCGCAAGCAGCTCCTTTACCGTATCCTTGCTGATGTCGGCAAGTCCCTGCAGTGAATTGCTGAGGGTTTTTCGCCTTTGACCGAAGCCTGCCCTTACCACCTTAAAGAAGATCTCGTCATCTGCAACCTCCACCGCCTTTGTCTTTCGCGGGCGCAGGCAGAGAACCGTTGAATCCACCTGCGGTCTGGGCACAAATACCTCCTTGGGCACATTGACCACGCTCTCTGTCTCACAATAATACTGAACCGCAACGGACAACGCCCCGTATGCCTTTGTCTTGGGCGCAGCCTTGATCCTGTCTCCCACCTCTTTCTGCATCATAACGGTTATGCTGTCTGCCTTGACCCCCTCCTCCAGCAATTTCATTATTATCGGAGTTGTGATATAATACGGCAGGTTTCCTATTATTTGCACATTTTTGATCTTCTCATCCTTCTTTCGTGCCTCGTCTATAAGTGCGTTCACATCCGTTTTGAGTATGTCGGCATTTAGCAGCTCTATATTATCTCTGTCGGCAAGAGTCTCGGACAATATGGGTATGAGCTTTCTGTCAATTTCTACAGCGATTACCCTTCGAGCGACAAGTGATGCCTCGTAGGTTATTACTCCTATCCCCGGCCCAATCTCAATAACAAGATCATCCGCAGCTATGCCGGCTCCCTCAATTATTCTGTCTATGATATTTTTGTCAGTCAGAAAATTCTGCCCCAGGCTCTTGCTGAGCCGAAAGTCGTATTTCTCCTTAATTTCTTTTATCGTCGATGGTGCGTAAAGCTTCATAAAATTCCTCTTTGCTTATCATAAATCTGTTCAGCTTGTTAAGAAACGCTTTTGAGTTTCCGTAGCCGATTCCGAGTATTTTTCCAATTTGCTCTCGCCGTTCCCTTGCGCGGCTGTCTCCGGCAAGCCCTGCCTCGAAGATGTCCTCCTCGCTAAATACATCGCCGTGCTCGCCCTGCACCGTGGCTGTACAGTGCGCCTTTGTCAATGCTTCCGCTATTGCCTCCGGCCGTGCATTTTCAATGCCTATGTCGCCCTTTCTTGTGGCAGAGCCCCTGTCGAGGAAGGCCTGCTTTGCTTTAGGAAAACGCGCCGTAAGCCGTCTCCTTATTTCAGTTCCCGCAAAATCGGGGTCGGTGAAAATTATGATTCCCTTTTCCTCATATGCCTTTTCTATGAGTTGCCACGTCTGTGCTCGTATGCCGAAGCCGTGAGTTTCAATCGTTATACAGTCTGCTGCTTGCTTTACCGCCGCTGTATCGTCACGACCCTCTACGATGATCGCTTCATTTATTCTTATCTTCTGCATTCCCCGAATCCTCCTTTACCGCATTCTTCTTGCTGTCAGCTTCGTCAGGAAATATGAAAAGAAGCTCGTTCGGCTTTATCAGCTTTAGGTCACTCCGTGCCTGCGATTCTATGTAATCCGGAGAATTTATGTTTTCGAGCTGAAGCTCCAATGCCTCCTTCTTCTGCTGAAGCTCCTCGTTTTCTGTTGCGGCACGATTTCGCTCCGCATTCAGATTTACGATTTTTATTGCGGCAGTAGCAAAATATATCAGCAGAGCAGCAAGCAATATGTATATTATCAGTTTGAATTTATTCTTCTTTGTTTTCCTTTTTTTCATCACAATCACCCAGATTGAGTATACCACAAAAAAATCGCTTCCACAACAGCAGACCTGCGAGGAATGAAATTATACCTGTGAAGGAAAGCCTTCCGTTTTCGCAAAACAGGTTGAACTCGCTGAATAAAAATCCCAGGCACAAAAAGTAGCTTGCCTCATAGATGCCTCGCAAGCCTCCTTTGAGTCTTACGCTGGCCGCAGCCGCAGTATACAGCTCTCGAATCAGTCCTCCGCAAACTCCGCAGCAAAACATAATCGTGATCGTGAGTAACTGTGCTTGTATTAGCTGTGTCATTTTTTGTCTTTTCTGCCAAGGCCAAGGAGACCACGTCTCTTGATGCCCCTGTCATTGTACGCAAGCATACATATTTCTCCACTCACCACCAGCTCTCCTACCTGCAGATCAAGACGTTCAACATTGAGCTTTTCGCCTCTTATCTCAAGACCGCCCTCCTTCAGGTTTGCCCACAGTGTCTGCTCGTCGAACGCGTCTACATCCTCGACCTGAGTGATTGTTACACGGCTTCTGTTTTCGATACTTATGTAATGATTCTCCATCACTTCGCATATTCCTTTCTCGATTTCTGCATGGGTGCCTGTGCACCATGCATATTCCATTATATGCGAATGTGAGCTGATAATGCGCAAGAACTCATCGGGGAATCCGATGAGTTCTTCTTTCGACTATACATAATTTGCAGGGTTTACATTTCTACCGTTCTTGATGACCTCAAAGTGGCAGTGCGGTCCTGTGCTTCGTCCCGTATTGCCTACTGCGGCAATCGTCTGACCCTTATATACCTTTTCGCCCACACTTACGTATGTCGCACTGCAATGTGCGTACAAGGTCTGCGTGTTTGCGCCGTGGTCAATCGACACGCGCAGTCCGTATGCTCCGTACCAGCCTACTGCTGTTACTGTTCCGCCGTCCGCTGCATGGATAGGCGTTCCTACGGATGCGGCATAGTCGAGTCCGTAGTGCATTCTGCCCCAACGCCAGCCGTAGCTTGCGTATACACCTACATTTACAGGTCTTTGCAGTACACCGGTTCCCTTCTTCGGCGGTACCTTCTTTGTACCCTTGAGGACGATCTTACTTACCGGCTTTTTGATTATCTCTGTATTCAGATCCTCTCTGTCGATGATTTTTCCGTTTTCCTTTACCAGTCTTGCGGTAACCTTCGCCTTGCCGTTTTCGCCGGCTCTCTGCACCACCTGCTCGCCTTGGTAGTAGCTGCTCGACTTCTTATATTCCGTCTTGTATTCTACCTTCTCGGCAAATGTGGATACCTCGACTGTTCTTACCGTTACGAGAGGAACCTCCTCCTGCACGACCAGCTTATCGCCTATATGGAGCACCGTATTCTCGCTTATCTTAGGATTCATTTTCTTCAGCTCCTTGAAGCTGATGTCGAGCTTGTCACAGATTCCGTAGAGCGTGTCCCCGGACTTGACCTTGTATGCCGTCTCCTGCTGTCTGCCGCTCTTTATCTTCTTGATTGCCGCATTCTTGCTGCTTATCTTTGCAAGCGTTGTGCTGTATTCCACAACCTGCACATCCTCCTTAAAGCCGATTTCCTCGTACCTTCTGGATGAGCTCTTTTTTACATAGAGATTCTTGATTGCCTGCAGCACATCCTCGGCAATCTTCTTGCTTTCTACGGTGGCAACCATTTCACCGTCAACCGTGATTGCATACGCCTGTGCCTGTATCTCGCCCATATAGGTAAAGCGCTTGAGCACCGTGTCCGCATCGTCTATTTCTTCTCCGACTGATACAACCGGTCTGAAGCTTATGTCGGTCTCTGCATCAATGGAGATATTTGAACCATATTCGTGTGACAGCTCCTCGCTGACCAAGTCCAGTATCTCAAGCACATCGCGCTGCTCCTTGACGATACCCAGGGCTCTGCCGTTGTATGAGTATTCGTAATCCGTAGCCGAAGCAAAGAGCCCAACCACAGCTATAAGGGCAACAAATACGATGAGCGCGTGTTTTATGATCGCCCTGCGGTATTTCAGAAGGCCCAGTCTTGCATCGTGCATCCGTCTTGCAAATGCAACGAAGGTCTTACGCACAGACCAGGATACTACGTCTGCAAGCTCATCGTATCCGCTTACAAGTGCGGCTGCCAGATTCCAAAGATCCTCCCCTCCGTCGTTCAGGATTTCTCCTGCTTCATCGAGAATTTCGTCTGCTGCGACCACTATGCTTGCAGAAAAGTCCCAGATAGAAAATTCCCTCTTTTGGTTATTCTTCTTCTTGCTTGTCGCCTTAGCTGTTCGCTTATTCTTTATTTTTTTGTTTTTGAATTTAACCATAGCTCTGCCTCTCCTATCCTCTTTTTGGCGCAGGAGCATCTTCGCCCCGACTCGTCAATTCCGGTGTCGCTGCATTCGCTGCACAGATATTTTACGTCTGTGTAGTCCACCGAAAAATTGTTTTCTGTCAGAAGAACCGCCCTCTCCTGTTCTAAAAGTGTCGTGAGTCTTTTCATCTCCGCTAGCTTATCCTTTTCCGCACCTCCCAAAACTGCCTGCGAAAGCTTACTGCCCAGCTCTCTCAGCGAGTCGTCTGTCTCTTTTACTCTTGGTAATGCGGCATATACCTCTCGCTTCCTTTCTCGCGCTTTTTCTTCGGCATCCTGCCTCAAATATTCATAGTAGCTATTCAAAACGGCTTGATTTACCGCTGTTTTCTGATTTACGCTTCTGCCGTATACATCGGCATCCTTTTTCCAGTTTTCAAGTATTTTGTTCACATAGTTTACATTTGGATTTGCTATGCCGACTGTTTTGGCACACGCTTCCAGTACGCGCTCCAACGTAAAGCCCATTTCTCCGAGCCATCTGTCTATTATCTTCTTTTCTCCGTCGGTAGCCGTGCGCCCCATTATTCCGAGCGCATTCAGTATCTTTTTATATTGTGCATATTTTTCGGAAATACTCTCGATATATTCGTCTGCCTCCCGAGCCGTCTTTATACCAAGCCTGTTCCATTCCATTATGACGGTTTCCAGATATCTTATGCTAGTCTTATTTCTTTCAAAGCAATGCTCTATTGCTCTTTGTATAAGATCCTTATCTATCCCCTCGTGCTCGTACCAATGTGAGAGCAGGCGCATCTCCTTCTCGGAAAGCGGCTTACCCTTCAGACTCTCCGCAAAGTCAAAAATCTCGCGAACAGCCGATCTGTGCAGGGATGCTACATCATCAAAATCCGTCGCAGCCGCCTCGGGTACAAGCATCGCTCCGCTACCGACCGCCGATGCTTCGGACATCGGAGCGTACATCAGCTCGCGGAGGCTCAGAAACTCCACGTCATATCCCGGGTTTGATAGCTCGGAGAGCCGACTGTCGTGTGCCGTCTTTTTGATAGCTCCCATATCTGCCCAGTAATTCCATGCTCTGTCCAGTTCGTCCTGCGAAAGACCAAGCTGCCTTGACAAGCCCTCGTGTGTCAGCTCGATGCCCTGCGCCGCATACAGCAGAGCATACATATATACCTTCACATATTCGCCGGGTGCCTGAGGCATATACTCACTTATAAATATATTCTCCACCTCCGTTGTAAGGAGGTAAAAGTCCTTGATTTTTCCGGTTTTGAAATTCATACTGCTCCTCGCTGCTTCTTATGTATGCCTACATCGCCTTATCGCTGAATTTCGTGTATCTCGAAACCCAAGTTAACTCCAGCTTTCCCGTAGGACCGCTTCTCTGCTTGGCGATGTTGATTTCGCAAACTCCGGGTGTCTCTGTCTCCTCATTGTAATAATCATCTCTGTAAAGGAAGATAACTATGTCCGCATCCTGCTCTATCGAGCCCGATTCTCTGAGGTCTGACAGGATAGGTCGCTTGTCCGGTCTCTGCTCCGGTGCTCTGGAAAGCTGTGAAAGCACAATAACAGGACAGTCCATTTCTCTTGCAAGAAGCTTGAGATTTCGTGAAATAGAACTGATTTCCTGTTGTCGGCTGTCTGCCTTGCCGTCAAATCTCATTAGCTGAAGATAGTCCACCACTATCAGATCCAGCCCCTGATCCGCCTTCAATCTGCGGCACTTGTTTCTCATCTCCATAAGAGAAATACCCGGCGTGTCATCTATGACAATTTTTGTGCCGTTCAGGTCATCTGCCGCCATGGAGATACGTTCCCAGTCTGTTCTGTCAAGGTCACCCTGCTTGAGCTTTTGCATTTCCACTCTGGCTTGCATTGCAAGAAGCCTTTGACCAAGCTGCTCCCGGGACATTTCAAGACTGAAAATTATAACCGACGAGCCTGCTTTTATTGCGCTCTGCTGTGCAATATTGAGCGCGAACGCTGTTTTTCCCATTGCAGGTCTTGCTGCCACTATTATCAAATCCGAACGTTGCAGTCCACTCGTCCTTTCGTCCAGCTCCCTAAAGCCCGTAGGTATACCTACTATTTTATCCTTGTTTTTTGAAGCTTCGTCGATAATTTTGAGGTTTTCAAGTAAAACATCTTGAATTTTTGCATAATCGTTCTTCTGTCTCTTTTGCGCGATTCCGAAAATCTCTGCCTCCGCATAGTCGAGAATTTCGCCGGCATCCATTTTTGCCTCGTAGCCTTTTTCACTGATACGCTCCGATGTGCGTATCATTTGCCTTAGTGTCGACTTCTCCGCTACCAGACGCGCATACTCCGCAGCGTTTGCCGTTGACGGAACCTCGGCCGTGAGCGTTGCAATATATGCTCTGCCGCCGACCATATCGAGCGAGCTTCTGCGCTTGAGTGCCTCGCACACCGTCAGCACATCTACCGGAGAGTTTTCCCTATAAAGCTCCCATATAGCCTGGTATATTTCCTTGTGATTTTCGTTATAAAAGTCATCTGCCTTGACCTCCTCCAGTATATCCGTGAGGATGTCTCTGTCCAGCATCGCCGCCCCCAAGACGGATCTTTCTGCCTCAAGATTGTGCGGCGGGATTCTCTCTATCATAATGTTCTCCTTCTTGTGCGGAGCAGAGTTATTCTGCGATTATATTAACCTTAAGCTTGCCGCTCACTTCCGTATAAAGCTTGATATCTACAGTCAGCTCGCCTGTCTGCTTGATGGTACTGTCAAGCTGGATTTTTTTCTTGTCGACCGTGATGTTGTGCTGCTTCTTCAATGCCTCTGCTATATCCTTGGAGGTAATGGAGCCGAAAATTCTACCGCCCTCGCCTGCCTTGGTCTTGATTTCTACCGTAAGCTTGGATAATTTTTCTGCTGTCTGCTGTGCGGCAGCCTTTTCCTCTGCTTTCTTTTCGGCAGCTATCGCCTTCTGCTTTTCCAGGCTTCTGATATTACCCTCTGTTGCCTCTGTCGCATAGCCACGTGGCAACAGCATATTTCTCGCATATCCGTCACTGACATTTACGACCTCTCCTGCCTTACCCGTTCCTTTTATATCTCTATTCAAAATTACTATCATCCTTCTTTACCTCCATTATTTCCTTTATTCTTTCGATCGTCTCCTCAATCGACAGCTCAACCTGCGCCGCCGCCGTCGTAAGGTGACCGCCGCCGCCGAATTTTTCCATAATGAGCTGCACGTTTATCTCACCGAGTGATCTCGCACTGATCACTGTCTTTTCCTCTATATTTCTGCCAACCACAAACGAAGCGCGCATATTACGAATCGTCAATAGCTGGTCTGCCACCTGTGCACATATCAGCTGTGCATCTGTCCTGACCTGCGGACAAGCCGTGATTGCAACTCCGTTATCAAAGACCTGCATCTGTGAGATTGCCTGTGAGCGTAGCCTGATATTTGAGATATCCTCCTGGAAAAACCTCTTGACCTCAGTAGGATCCGCACCCTGCCTGCGAAGCCACGCCGCCGCCTCAAAGGTTCGTACCCCTGTTTTTACGGCAAAACCGTTTGTATCCACCGTCATACCCGCAAGCAGTGCCTCCGCCTCAAGCTTTGATAGACTCTTCTTTGCGCTCATATATTGCAGGATCTCGGTAACCAGCTCCGATGCCGAGGATGCATACGATTCCATATATGCAAGCACCGGATTCTCGATAAACTCCTCCACCTTACGATGATGGTCTATAACGACAACCCTTTCGCAGATTTCCAAAAGTCCCGGACACTCAACCAGGCTTGGTCTGTGCGTGTCAACAACTATGAGCAGACTGTCAGCTTCAGCCAGGCTCAGGGCTTTTTCGGAGGAAATGAACTGATAGCCGTCACTCTCCTTTGCCTGCTTGAATATCGCACTCAAGGCCTCGTTATATTCATCAATTACGACATAGGGCTCCTTCTCAGAAAGATTACATAATCTGGAAATTCCGAGCGCCGAGCCGAAGCTGTCCATATCCGGATTGTCGTGTCCCATAATGAAAATCTTTTTCGACTGCTCAATAAGCTGCTTGAGTGCGTGACCGACAATTCTTGACTTACCTTTGTTGCTTTTTTCGACCGTCTGCAGCTTTCCGCCGTAGTATTCTATCTTGATATTTCTTTTGATTACCGCTTGATCGCCGCCGCGCCCCAAAGCCAGATCCAATGCCGTATCCGCATACGCCTCGGATTGCGCCATCGTCCTGCCTCCGACTCCGACTCCTATGCTCAGGCTCGCCGGAAAATCTGCACCGGTTTCCAGGTTCCTGACCTCATCCAGCAGGTCAAACTTGGTTGCTATTATCTTCTCGAGATGCTGCTGCTCAAACCATACCACATACAGACTACTTTTTACCCGTACAACAGAAGCATCTATTCTCGCTGCCCATTTTCGGATTATTTCGTCTATACGGCTGGAAAGTGCAAGCCGCGGCACAGGACCGGTGCTGTCAATAAGCTCGTCGTAGTTGTCGAGCTGTAGCTTTGCGACGCACGGCTTTTCGTTATTATATCTGTCCTTCAAATCCTCCAGGTTTGTCACATCGCTGAAGAAGATTGCAAAACTGTTTTCCACGTCGTCAGCAAGCTTTTTTACCGATACTCTGAAGGTCTTTTCGTTGCGCTTTATCAGCGGATGTGTCCCGTTTTCCGCAGACTCGGCAAGCTCAGCGAGTTTAATACCTGTAAGTGCAAAAATATCGCTGCCGGAAATCTCGTCATATACAAAAACCTCGTTTATGCGTTCGCTGGCACCCGTGACCTTGCCCTGTTCATTGATGAAGCAGGCAGGAAGCGGAATATACGAAAGTATTGAATTGTCTGTGCTGCCGTTTGTCATAACGCTCACCTTCTTTATAATCTTCGGTATCTAATCCCCGCATCAGATTTGCGGAGCAGAGCCCCGCACCTTCTGCCGCCTCGGAAGGTTTGTTTTTATTCTATTCCGAGACCGAAATTCCTTCTGACTCTTTTCATTGTGTTCTGTGCAATCGCATCTGCGCGCTCCGCACCGTCCTTGAGTATGCCGATAAGCTCCTGCGACTGCCTTATATCATTGTATTTTTCCTTGATCGGAGCAAGTGCCTCGACCGTCACCTCTACGAGATCTTTTTTGAAATCTCCGTAGCCTCTGCCCTCATATATGGCTTCAAGCTCAGCCACCGACTTGCCCGAGAGCACGCTGTAAATATTGAGCAGATTGCTTATTCCCGGCTTGTTTTCAACATCGAAGCTTACCATGCCGTCCGAATCCGTGGTTGCCTTCATTATGGACTTCTTTATCTTCGACGGCTCATCCAAAAGAGAAATTCTGCTGTGAATATTCTCTGCCGATTTTGACATCTTTGAGCTAGGATCGTCAAGTGCCATAATTCTTGCGCCCGCTTTCATAAATCTGCCGTCCGGGACCACAAAGGTATCCCCGTAGTGATGGTTTACTCTTATAGCCAAATCACGAGTAAGCTCTATATGCTGCTTTTGGTCGTTTCCGACAGGAACCACATCTGTATCATAAAGCAGAATGTCTGCCGCCATCAAAACAGGATATGTGAGCAGGCCTGCTCCTACCGACTCCTTACCTTGGCTCTTTGCCTTGAACTGAGTCATTCTGAAAAGCTCGCCCGTATTTGCACAGCAGTTGAGAACCCATCCAAGCTCCGCATGACCGGGAACCTGCGATTGCACAAAAACTATGGACCTTTTCGGATCTACGCCTACCGCCAAGTAAAGCGCGGCAACATCCAAAATATGCTCCTTCAGCTCCTTTGGATCCTGAGGAACCGTTATCGCGTGTTCGTCTACTATACAGTATATACATTCGTGATCCTCCTGAAGCTCCACAAACTGCTTGAGTGCACCCAAGTAGTTGCCCAAATGTATGTTTCCTGTCGGCTGTACACCCGAAAATACTCTTTTCATTTCTTTAACTCCTTTTTGAAACTTTCAATTATTGCTTTTTCCGCACGCGAAACAGTCATCTGAGAAACTCCGAGCCTTGAAGCTATTTCACTTTGGGATTTGTTGAGTATAAATCTCTGCTTAAATATATATTTGTATGTGTCACTGAAGCTGCCGAGAACACTGTTTATGATTTCTCCCAGCTCAACCCTCTCGTATCCGCTGTCCTCAAAGCCAATATACTTTTCCAGCGAGGCTGCTTCTGCATCCTCCTCGGAGCTGCTTCCTGCACCCTCGAGAGAATAGGTCACATATGCCTTCGCACTTTCCATCGCCTGAATTATCTGCTCGTGAGTATATCCGGTCACCTTCGAGATTTCATCTACTGTAGGAACTCGCCCCAGCTCACCTGCGAGCCTTTCCTTGACCTCCTGAACCTTACCTGAAATTTCCTTCATACGCCGCGGAACCTTGAGGCTCCATTCCTTGTCACGGAAATATTTCTTGATTTCACCGAGTATCGTCGGCGTCGCAAAGCTTTTGAACTCAAAGCCCTTTGACGGATCGAATCTTTCCACGGCAGAAACAAGCGCCATGGCGCCGACCTGATACAAATCGTCATAGTCAACGCCCTTGCCCAGATACTTTCTTATTAAAATTTCTACGATGTACAGATTTTCTTCTACAATTCTGTTTCTCAGCTCGATCGTGGGTCGCTGTGCGTATTCTTTTAATAATTCCGATGTTGTCTGCTGCATTATTTCTTCTTCACCATTTTAATCGTTTTTTTGCCCGCTGCATTTTTTATGAGCTCAACCTCGCTCATAAGCGATTTCATAAGGAAAAATCCTATATCACCTTCGTTTGGGCAATCCATACATTTCATCGACAGCTTTTCGGCAGTCTGCTTTGCTCCGGTATCTGTCACATAAATTTCCATAATATTGCTATCGTTCACGCATTCCAGCTCATATTCCGTGGTAGAGCCCTCCTTACCGTGACACGAAATATTTTTGCAAGCCTCACCCACCGCTGTCTTGATGTCCTCGATTTCTTCAATATTAAATCCCGATGTGTCTGCTATTGAACCGATAGCAAGCCTTACCATCGTCAGATATTCAGGCCTTCCCGGTATGGTAAACTTTACTCTGTCCGACATACTGCTTGGAGTCTCCTTTCATTTTCCTGTATTTTGTGCAGCGGAAATTCTGCGGCTGTAGCTTGCCGCTTTCTAAAATTCCATCTGCTCCTGCTTGTTTTCACCTTCGTTCTGCTTAGGCGCAGCCTCCTCGTCCTTTTCGAGAGCATCCTCTCTGATAACCTTGGCAAGAGCTATGATGTTGGCATCCTCGCCGACATTCATAATCTTGACACCCTGCGTAGCTCTGCCCAGCCTTGAGATTTCCTTTGCTGCCATACGTATAATGATACCGTCCGAGTTGATCAAAAGTATCTCGTCACCATTATCCACTGCCATTGCACCGACCAGCTCACCCGTCTTTTTGAATTTTGCCTTGTCGTAGGTGAGCAGACCCTTGCCGCCGCGAACCTGTATCTTGTAATCCTCGACTCGTGTTCTCTTGCCATAGCCCTTCTTGGTGACAACGAGAAGCTCCTGACCCGGTTCTACCAGCTCCATAGCCACGACCTCGTCGTCCCCCTCAAGCTTGATTGCTCTCACGCCGCCGGCAATTCTGCCCATAGGTCTGACATCATCCTCGGAGAAGCATATACATTTTCCATTTTTGGTAACGATTATAACGTTGTTTGTGCCGCTTGTCTCCTGTATGCCGATAAGTTCATCGCCTTCCTTGAGATTCATTGCTATGAGACCCGTTTTTCTGTTTGTATCAAAGCTTGACATTGCGGTTTTTTTGATCGTACCCTGCTTTGTAACACCTATCAGGTATTTTTCCTCCGAAAACTCCTTGATAGGGATTACCGCAGTAATTCTCTCTCTCTGCATAAGATTGAGGAAGTTTACCGCAGGTATACCCCTTGCCGTGCGGGTAGCCTCAGGTATCTCGTAAGCCTTTATCTTGTGAGCCTTACCTGTGTTGGTAAAGAACATCAGATAATCGTGCGTTGAGGTCATTATGAGGTTCCTCACAAAATCGTTTTCTCTTGTGGTTATGCCGGTAACTCCCTTGCCGCCTCTCCTCTGGGATCTGTAGGTGTCAACGGGAACTCTCTTGATATATCCGAGGTGAGTCAAGGTAATGCATACATTTTCTTCCTCTATCAAGTCCTCTTCGTCAATTTCGGTAGCATCAGCCTTTATCTTTGTTCTTCTCTTGTCTCCCCACTTATCCTTGATTTCGAGCAGCTCATCCTTGACAACGCCCATCAGCATATGCTCGTCAGCAAGGAGCTGAGCGTAGTAAGCGATTTTTTTTATCAGCTCCTGATACTCATTCTCGATTTTCTCTTTTTCCAAGCCTTGAAGTCTGCGAAGCTGCATATCGAGAATTGCCTGTGC
>CAZQSP010000008.1:0-23092 GCA_964596085.1 uncultured Oscillospiraceae bacterium | reverse complement strand
CACCGCAGTTTCTCAGAACAACTCTCTGCTGTTTACCTACGAACTGCTTGTCCTCCTCCGAAATTGCAAGCTCTGTACAAACCTTGTGATTTATCAGATGTTCTTCAACAATCTGAGCAACCTTGTCAGGCTGTACCTTGATATATCTTGTCATCTCTCCGTTATCGTCATATACGTCAACGATAGGCTCAAGATAGCAGGTTCCCACGCAGCCAACTGTTCCAACCTCAATGTTGAGACCTTTTTCTGCGATCTGTTTTTCTAATTCAGTGACAGTTTTCTTGGCACCGGTAGCGATGCCGCAGCTGCCTTGTCCAACTACAACTCTCATGCTATGTACCTCCTATGCCCTTTCTCTGATTTCTGCGAGGATCTGTTTAACCTTGTCCTTGGTCAAGCTACCGTACGTCTCATCTCCGTCGGAGCTTCTTACCATCATAACAGGAGCCAAGGAACAGCATCCCAGACACGCAACATTGTTAAGCGTGAAAAGACCATCCTCAGTCGTTTCTCCGTCTTTGATGTTGAGTGTTTCGCATACAGCTTCTTCAATCATTTCTGAGCCGTTAACATGGCACGCAGTACCCTGGCAAAGCATGATCAGGTACTTGCCGATAGGCTGAAGTCTGAACTGCGCATAGAATGTTGCAACGCCGTAAATTTTTGCAGGCTTGATTCCTGTAGCGTCAGATATGTAGTTGATCGTGTCAATTGACAGATAACCGTAAATATCCTGAGCTTTTTGCAAGATAGTAATCAAACTACCCGGTACTTTTGCGTATTGGTCTAAAACAGGCTGCAGCTCCTTGAACTGCTCTTTCCTCTTCTCGGCACAATTGCAATTACAAATTTTTTCACTCATTTTTTTGCACCTCTTATATTTTATATATTACATCCTATTAGGACAGTATAAACGATTTACTTGTCATTGTCTATCTCTTTTTCCTTTTTGTCATTGTCCGGCGCCTCTGTTTCACCGTCGCTTTCCTTAGGCAAAATATATATTTTGATACGCTCGATACGTCTGTCCTGTATCGCCATTATCTTGAATTGATAGTTCTCAAATTCGATGATCCGTCCAAGATCCTTTTCGTCCGGAATTTCTCCCAGCATATCTATGATGAACCCGCCTATCGTCTCGCTGGTCTCCGAAACGAGGTCGATTCCCAGCTCCTCGTCCAAGTCATCCAAATCCACATCGCCGTCTACAAGATATATGTTGTCATCAACCTTGTCGATGATTTCATCTTCTTCATCGTACTCGTCATCTATGTCTCCGACCACCTGCTCTATGATATCCTCCATAGTGACAATTCCGCTGAAGCCGCCGTATTCATCTATCAATATAGCTATTTGTTGCTTTGTCCGCTGCATTTCATACAGCAGTGAGTCTATATTCTTCGTTTCGGGAACAAAATAAGCATTACGTATTATTGACTCGACCTCAACACCGTCGAAGCCCTTCTCCCACGCTTGAATCAGAAAGTCCTTGATGTGAAGTATGCCTATGATATTGTCTGTCTCACCCTTGCAAACCGGTATCCTTGAATATCTCAGAGTCATCAGGTCGTTGAGATATTCCTCCGGAGGATCCTCAATGTCTATGACAAATACATCGGTTCTCGGTGTCATTATTTCATATGCAAGCTTGTCATCGAAGGCAAAGATAGAATTTATCATCCTCTTGCCTTCTTCCTTCAGAATGCCCGATTCTTGTCCTGCCTCAAGCATCGACATTACTTCCTCCTCAAGCAGTTGACCGTCATCCTTTCGCAGCAGACGCTTCCAAAGCTTTTTTATTCTGTTGTCTCTGCTATCTTTTCCTACCCTCGTACTGGGGCCTGCGCCCAAATCACTTGACATACGCTTAATTCTCCTTTTTCTTACGAAGCATAAAATTTTCTTCTACCGGATGAGCCATCCGTATCCTTAGAATTTGCTGAGGGTGCGGTGCCGACTCAATCGGATTGCCCTCCTCATCATACATTTCCTCCAGTTTTTGAACAAAATAGTCAGTAAACGGGCCAAAAACCTCTATTTCATCCCCGAGCACCATTTTGTTTCTCTGCTCCACGGTCGCAAAGCCCGTTTCCGCATCATAATCCAAAACAAGACCTGTGAACGAATAATCTCTCGTGTAAGCACTCGTGCGATAGTTCTGATCCTTGTTCGTAGGATTGTTGAAGTAGAAGCCCGTCGTAAACTCGCGATGGCTGACCTTCTTCATTTCATCCATCCACTCCTGCTTAAAAGCATAAGACTGCGGATTTTCATAGTAGGCATCTATAGCCCTTCTGTATGCGGCAATAATCGTAGCAACATAGAAAATGCTTTTCATTCTGCCCTCTATTTTGAGTGAGCTGAGTCCCGATTCAACGAGCTCGGGAATATGCTCAATCATACACAAATCCCTTGAATTGAGGATATATGTGCCTCTGTCATCCTCTTCTATGGGATAATACTGTCCCGGTCGCTGTTCCTCCACCAGTGCATATTTCCACCTGCACGGATGAGCACACAGCCCTTGGTTTGCATCTCTTTCTATCATAAAGTTGCTGAGCAGACATCTTCCCGAATATGAAATGCACATTGCACCGTGCACAAATGCCTCATATTCAAGCTCCTCCGGTGTATTCCTCCGAATCTCCGCTATCTCCTCAAAGCTCAGCTCCCTTGCAAGCACTATACGTTTAACACCCATCTTCTGCCAAAAATTTGCGGTCTGATAATTTGTCATATTCGCCTGAGTGCTCAGATGTATCTCCGCCTCAGGTATTATTTCCTGTATAAGTGCGATGACTCCGGGATCGCTGACGATGAATGCATCTATATCAAGCCCCGCAAGAATCGTCAAATATTCGCGAAGCGGCTGTATATCACGATTATGAGCGAAAATGTTCAGTGTCAGATAACATCTTGCGCCTCTTTCGTGTGCAAATGCTATGCCCTCACGCATTTCATCAAGGCTCAGATTGCCTGCACCGGCTCTGAGCGAGAACAGCTCACCACCGAAATATACCGCATCTGCACCGTAGAGCACCGCTATTTTTAGTTTTTCAAGATCCCCCGCAGGGGCCAAAAGCTCTGTTTTTTTCATTCCGAATATAATATCCTTTGTCTGTAATGCCTCGATGAATACTTGGCTGTCCGTTCCTTCAGCGAAGCCTCGTTATCGAAAGACCGTCTCCGACTGCCGTAATGCAGGTGTCGAATCGAGCATCTTCATTGATGAAATTAACAAATTCACGCATTTTTTTGATATTGGTTTTGTGTTTGCCTGTCGGATCGTATATGTCGTCGGCTATACGTGCCTTAAAAAGCACATTGTCCGCAACTACGACCGCATTTTCCGTACACAACGGAAGTGCTGCCTCAAGAAAACGCTTGTAATGGCTTTTGGCGGCATCTATAAACACTATGTCAAAGGGCTGGGCTGCTTGCTCCTGCAAGGCTTCTGCGACCTCAGCACCGTCACCCTCAAATATCCTGACTCTGTCCGAATATCCCATACGTTCAACATTCTCCTTCGCCGTAAGATACATCCGGTGATCCTTTTCGACGGTATAAACCTCCGCAGCGGTCAGCTCCGCAAAAAACATAGCAGAATAGCCGACGGCACAGCCTATCTCCAGGATTCTTTTTGGTGCGAGTATTCTCAAAAAAGTCTTTAGAAAGCTCTCAGTCTCCCTTAGGATGATCGGTACACGCTCCACCTCCGAGCTCATTCTGAGCAAGCCCAGCTCCTCCGTGAGCGGCTCGTAAAATCCGTTGATAAAATCTGTAACTATGTCGTTGGTTATATTTCTTTTAGCTTCCATGCCTCGTCAACCTTTTCACATATTCGTCATAAACAAGCTGTCAGCCTGCCGTATCCAAAGCCGCTGTCCCATCAATGAGCTGCATTGTACGCCCGGTAGTATGCCGCCTTGTCCTGCTCAAATTTGCCGTAATCAGCCGAGAAGTTCATACTTCCGTCAAGCTTCTCACTTACCACAAAATAAAGATAATCCGTATCGGCAGGATATAACGCAGCCTTTATAGATTCCAAGCCCGGCGAACAAATCGGTCCCGGAATATCCTTATGTATGTACGAATTATAAGGCGATTCAATCGAAATATCCTCATAAGTAAGATTATCCTTTTGGTAGCCTAATATATATTGAACCGTTGAACACATTTGAAAGCTCATACCCTTTTGGAGTCTGTTGTAAATAACAGAAGCCACAAGAGGTCTTTCCTCGTCCAACACCGCTTCTCTCTCAATTATGGATGCATACTTGATAACATCACGGAGCTGGAATCCGTATTCTGTTTCAAGATATCCACCGTATTTTGTTTTGCACAAAGCCTCATCATCGCTCATAAATTGCTCGAAAATGCCTTGGAAAACATTTTTATCGAACTGCCTGAGCATAACATCAATAATTTCTTCCTCGGATGCGCCCTCGGCAACATAATACGTGTTCGGCATCAAATAACCCTCAAGATAATTTTCTGAAAGGCTCTCACGAAGTGCCTCCTCGCTTGCCGCATATCTGAGAAATTCATATTTGTCAAACCATTTTTTATCCTTTACCTCTGCCTCAAGGGCTTCCTTGTCTCCCATATTCTGTTCGACAAGCTTTGAAATCGTCTGCTCCAACGTAAGTCCCTCAGGCACGGTAAACGCCTTCATTGCAACCTTGCCCCCGACAATAATGTCCGCAATGGCTCCAAAATCCATCGACGGTGACAGTGAATAAACCCCTGCCTTGTATTCGCTGTCTACACCCTTGAGCTTCGACCAAAGCTTAAAGCTTGCGGCACTGTCGATAATTCCGCAGTCAACCAGAGTCTGACCTATTTGCTCTGTTGTTGCTCCCGCTTCGATATTTACTGACACAGCCTCCGCATTTTCGCTATCGAGTGCCTTTCCCATGCTTGAAAAAAATATAAGTGCACACGCTGTCACTACTGCTACTGCGCTTATCACTGTAATTATTACTGTTTTTTTTGATCTCATCGCTTCCCCCATTGTGTACACAAATATGCTGTTTTGTGTATAACGCATTGTACGGAAAGCTTGCGGAGCATTTTGTCCGCACTCTTTCCGTAGTATGTCCTGTCTGCTTGTATCGGCAAGGCCGACCGTTTTTCGATTATTTCGATCTGCCCAGATATTCGCCTGTTCTGGTGTCAATCTGGATCCTTTCTCCTGTCTCGATGAAGATAGGAACCTGCACAACAGCTCCTGTCTCAACAGTTGCAGCCTTTGTAACGTTTGTTGCGGTGTTACCCTTAACTCCCGGCTCTGTTTCGATGACCTCAAGGTCTACGAAGTTAGGAGCCTCTACCAGGAATGCACTGCCTTGGAAGAACTTCACTGTAGCTTCATCGTTAGGTCTCATAAACTTGATAGCTTCTTCAACCTGCTCTTTTCCGAGAGGAACCTGATCGTAGGTTTCCGGGTCCATAAAGTAGTACAGCTCACCGTCATCATACAGATACTGCATCTTCTTTGTTTCGATGATAGCTTCCTCAAATTTGTCATCCGGATTGAAGGCTTCCTCTCTGGTAGCACCGGTAATGATGTTTCTGTATTTTGTTCTTACAAAAGCCGCTCCCTTACCCGGTTTTACGTGCAGGAAATCAATAACTACATGGGGCTCTCCGTTAATTTGGAATGTTCTGCCTTTTCTGAAATCACTAGCATAAATCATTTTTTTATCTCTCCATTCTTTATAAAATCGTGCTTTATCAAATTCAAGAGCAAAAGCTCTTTCAAACATAAGTCAACTATTACAGTATACCACAGATATCTCCGATTGCCAAGTAGCTTTAGTCACTAAGCATACCGATATCTATAGCCTTCCCCAAAATCTCATACACGTCCTTCATCATTATGGAAAAACGCATCTCTGCCTGTAAATACTGAGCCGCAAGCGGATCCTGAGCCATAATCGCATAAAGCTGCTGAATATTTGCCATAGCCTCCGCATCCGGGGTCTCTCCCATCATCTGCTTTGCCTGAAGCTCAAGCTGCTTACTCTGAAAGTCGCGTAAAACTCTCGCAAGCTCCTCGTTTCCGTCCAACTGTTTTTTTGCGGCATCATATTGCCTAAATTCCTCGGACTCCTTGATTGCCTGTGCCAGTCCGTGAGCTTGGTCGTATACATTCATTTTGGTACCTCCCGTAAATAAGAAATCATATCGCAGTCGATTACACTTCCAGGAAAATCGGCAAGATTATCGGGCTGCGTTTAGTTGTCTCATAAATATATGAACTCAAGGCATCTCTGACCTGAGACTTCATAACGTTCCAATCCTTTGTACGTCTGCTCTGACATTTATCGAGCGCCTCCATTGCAACCTTTCTTGCTTCCTCCATCAGCAGCTCGTTCTCTCTGACATATACAAATCCTCTGGAGATGATATCAGGCCCCGAAACCACCGTATGGCTTTCGCGCTCAATCGCAGCCACGACGATGATAAGACCGGACTCTGACAAAAGCTTTCTGTCTCGAAGTACGATGTTTCCTACATCTCCGACACCCAAACCGTCAACCAAAACGGCATCCGCTTCTACCATTCCGCTTTCCTTTATGGCACGTCTCTTGTTTACATTCAGTATATCGCCGTTCTCAAGCACAAATATATCTTCCTTGTTCATTCCAAGGCTTTCTGCAAGCCTTGAGTGCGCGATCAGATGCCTGTATTCTCCGTGCACCGGCATAAAAAACCTCGGCTTGATGAGCGAATGTATCAGCTTCAGCTCCTCCTGACAGGCATGACCCGAGACGTGAATATCCGCTATGTCTGAGTAGATAACCTCAGCGCCCTTTTCAAAGAGCTTGTTTACTACATTGGATACGGTCTTTTCGTTGCCCGGAACAGGTGTGGATGAGAGTATTACCATGTCGCCCTTCTTGAGCTTAACCGATCTGTGTTCACCGGAGGCTATTCTGGAAAGTGCCGACATCGGCTCTCCTTGACTGCCCGTAGTAATGATCACCAGCTTATCATCCGGTATATTTTTTGTCATCTTGAGATCCACGAGCGTTCCCGGCGGTATGTCCAGATATCCGAGCTCTATGGCAAGTGCTACCACATTTTCCATGCTCCTGCCGGAAACAGCCACCTTGCGACCGAATTTAACCGCATTTTCGATAATCTTCTGAACCCTGTGCACATTTGACGAGAATGTTGCAATTATAATTCTTGTCTTGGCATTTCGGAATATATTTTCTATTGTTTCGCCCACGACACGCTCAGAGGCCGTAAAGCCGGGTCTTGTGACATTGGTGCTGTCGCAGAGCATCAGCATTACGCCTTTCTTTCCTATCTCGGCAAGCTTGAAAAAGTCTATCGGCTCGCCATCAATCGGCGTATAGTCTATCTTGAAGTCGCCCGAGTGAAATACCACGCCCGCAGGAGTTGTAATTGCCAGACAAATGGAGTCTGCGATGGAATGTGTCGTTCTTATCGTTTCCACGCTGAAGCAGCCCATTTCCACAGTGTCTCCGGCATGGATAGTTCGCAGATCCCCGTGAATCCCATGCTCCTTGAGCTTGTTCTCAACAAGTCCCAGTGTCAATCTCGTGCCGTACACCGGGATATCAAGATTCTTGAGCAAATACGGTATGGCTCCTATATGGTCCTCGTGACCGTGTGTAATTATCATTCCCACTATTCTGTCTCTGTTAGCCAGTAAATATGAAAAATCCGGTATGACAATATCTATTCCGTACATCTCATCATCCGGGAAGGAAAGCCCACAGTCAATTATCATTATCTGCTTTTTGCATTCCAGGAGAGTCATATTCTTACCTATTTCGTTCAGTCCTCCGATTGGAATGACTCTCAGATTTGGGGTCTCTTTCCTATAATTTGTTTGTCTTCTTCTCATAAATTTTCGTCCTTTTCTCTAATTTTATTATGAAAAGATAGCAAGCTTTTGTTGAAATCCGTTATAAAACCTTCTTCGTCTCGTCGACCCTGCATCGCAGAGCCGACCGTCACATTCTATGTTTATTTCACTACAATATTTATCAGCTTATTCGGTACCGCAACTACCTTTATCACTGATTTTCCGTTCGTCAAAGCTTGGACTTTTTCGCTGTCCATAGCTACCTTTTCGAGTGCCTCTCTATCAAGATTATTGGCAACATAAATTTTTTCTTTCACCTTGCCGTTTATCTGCACCACAATTTCAACCTCATCCTTGATGAGCGCCGATTCATCAAATTCAGGCCACGACATTGTGACAACCGATTCAGTTTCACCTATGGCTCTCCACATTTCCTCGCAGATATGCGGTGTGAACGGCGAAAGCATCAAAATAAGCTCTTTTACCGACTTTGCATAAAGTCCGACATTTATATCGCTGCCGTCCTTATACTTATACATCTCATTTACAAGCTCCATAATAGAGCTGATTGCGGTATTGAAGTTAAATCTTCCGCCTACATCCTCGCTTACCTTCTTTATTGCGGCATTGAGCATATAATTCAGCGATTTGTCTGCAGCAGTCTTTACTTCAAAAGCGTTCGGTATATCCTTGAAGCGTTCCGTATAGTCGTGTACAAGTCTCCATACTCTGCCGAGGAAACGATAGCTTCCCTCAACACCTGCATCTGACCAGTCAAGCTCCTTTTCCGGCGGTGCTGCAAAGAGTATGAAAAGTCTTGCGGTATCTGCACCGTACTTTTTGATGATTTCCTCAGGGCTTACTACATTGCCTATGGATTTACTCATCTTCTTGCCGTCCTTGTTTACCATGCCCTGTGTGAGCAGGTTCTTGAACGGCTCTTCCTCGTCAACGAGTCCCAAATCATGCAGTGCCATTTGGAAGAAACGTGCATACATCAGGTGAAGTATTGCGTGTTCAACACCGCCGATATACTGGTCTACATTCATCCAGTAGTTTGCTTTCTTAGGGTCAAACGGTGCCTCTGTGTTCTTAGGATCACAGTATCTGAGATAATACCATGAGGAATCGAGGAAGGTATCCATCGTGTCGACCTCTCTTGTGGCCTTCCTGCCGCAGCTCGGACAGGTGCAGCTCTTGAATGTCGGCGACGTAGCTATCGGAGATTCGCCTTTACCCGTAAATTCTACATCTGTAGGCAGCAGAACCGGAAGATTTTCTTCCTTCTCCGGAACCCAGCCGCATTCCTCGCAGTAAATCATAGGTATAGGGGTCCCCCAGTATCTCTGACGGGAAATCAGCCAGTCTCTGAGCTTGTAGTTTACCTTTCTGCGACCCAAGCCTTCTTTTTCTGCCTTGTCTATCATATACGGAATCGCATCCGAGGACTTCATTCCTGTGATTTCTCCGGAATTGATCATAATGCCCGATGCGGCACATGCCTGCGTAAGCTTGTTTACATCAACCTCAGGGTCCTGAGGATCTACCACCGGAATTATGTCTATACCGAACTTGCTTGCAAAGTCAAAGTCTCTCTGGTCATGCGCAGGTACGCCCATTACAGCACCTGTACCGTAGCCCATCAGGACATAGTCTGCGATATAGATAGGCATTTCCTTCTTGGTGAACGGGTTGATGGCATACTTGCCGATGAAAACACCTGTCTTTTCGTTTGAAGTCGAGGTACGCTCGATTTCATTCATATGCTTAACCTTGTCGATGTATTCCAGAACAGGCTTTTCGTATTCTGTGCCTCTTACATTTTCAAGCACCGTAGGATATTCAGGTGCCAAAACCATGAAGGTAGTACCGTAGATGGTGTCTACACGTGTCGTGAAAACGGTGAGCTTCTCGTCGGAGTCCTTCATTTCGAAGTCAACCTCACAGCCGTAGGAACGGCCGATCCAGTTTTTCTGCATTACTCTTACCTTGTTCGGCCAACCGTCAAGCTTGCCGTTGTCAAGGTTGTCGAGCAGTCTGTCTGCATAATCGGTAATCTTAAGATACCACTGTGACAGGTTTTTTTTGGTTACCGCTGTTTTACATCTTTCGCATACGCCCTCCACTACCTGCTCGTTTGCAAGTACAGTCTGGCAGCTCGGACACCAGTTTACAGGGTTTTCTTTCTTGTATGCAAGTCCCATCTTATAGAACTGAATGAAGATCCACTGCATCCACTTGTAATAATCCTCGTGGCAGGTAGCAACCTCTCTGTCCCAGTCATAGGAAAGTCCGAGCTCTCTGAGCTGATCCTCCATCTCGTGAATATTGTCCCATGTCCAAAGGCTGGGATGGATTCCGTGCTGAATTGCAGCGTTTTCCGCAGGCAGACCGAAGGAGTCAAAGCCCATCGGATGAAGCACATTATATCCGTCCATCTTTTTGAACCTTGCTACAACATCACCTATCGAATAATTTCTGACGTGACCCATATGCAGCTTACCCGACGGATAAGGGAACATTTCAAGAACGTAATACTTTTTCTTGTTTTCATCCTCTGTAGTTGCGAACAGCTTGTTTTCCTGCCAGTAATCCTGCCATTTCTTTTCAATTTCCTTAAATTCGTATCTTTCGTTCATTTCCTCTATGCCTCCACTTCGATGAACTCGCAGTCTCCCCATATTTTTTCTATGCTGTACTTCTCTCTCATTTCTTTTGTGAAAAGATTAACTATAACGTCACCGAAATCCATAAGTATCCATCCGGAGCCGTGTCTGCCCTCGACAGACTTTACAAAAAGCCCTTCCCTTGCAAAAGCCTCCTCCATCTCATCCACCAAGGTATGAATCTGCCTTTCGGATGTACCTGAGCAAATTACAAAATAATCAGCAAATGATGCCTTTTCCTGAATATCAATGATAACTATGTCCTGCGCTTTTTTATCGGATAGAGTTTTTCCTGCCAAAAGTGCATATTCTCTATTTGTCATCCTTTTCCTCCCTTTCTTCTATTTCTCGTTCCAAAGCTTCTTTGGCACGTATCGTATCCTCGTCTAAGAATTTTCCGCTTGCACGTACAAAATTTATCGTGTTGCTGAGCGAGAGCAGACAGGCACGGTCAAGATCGCCTTCTGCAAGCCTTCTGAGCTCATCAACACCCGGATATGCCCTGCTGGGCTCAATCGCATCCGCCAGATATATTATCTTTTCGAGAAGCGACATATTTGCGCGTCCTGTAGTGTGATATGCCACCGCATTGATTATATCCTTGTCAGAAATCTCAAAATCTCGTTCCATCACAATCGCTGCGATTTTGCCATGTGCAAGATTGCAGTTGTTCAAATACCTATCGTCAAGCCCCAGATTTCTTACATAATAATTGAGGCTGTTTTCCGATACTCCGCGATACATATCGTGAAAAAGTGCGGCAATTTCAGCTTTTGCCGGATCTGCACCGTACTTGCGTGCCAGCTCTGTGGCGGTGATCCGCACTCCCTCCGTATGAAGCTTCCTTTTATCGGAAAAATTTCTCTCGATATATTCTTTAATCTCTTTGATAGAGTCCATGCTCGGTAATATACCTTTCTGCTTTCTCGGGAACAAGCCCGTCCGATGTCTTTCCCTTTCCGTACATCAGACGAAGCTCCGTCGAAGAAATATCGGGCATCTGTGCCGCAAGCTTTAATATCCTTGTGTGATATTTCTCCTCATATTCCTTAATCCTTTGCTCAAGCTCATATTCCTCGCAGCCGGGTCTGACGCTGACAACAAACGAAAAATGTGTCAGCAGCTCGATCCCCTTGTACCACGTGTCAATTTTAACAAACGAATCCGCTCCGGTGATGAAGAATATTTCCCCATCTCGGTATTGCTCTCTCATAGCCTCCAAGGTGTCAAAGGTATATGAAACACACATACGATCAATTTCAAAGCTTGAAACCTCAGCCCTCGGAACATCTTCAAACGCCAGTCTTGTCATAGCAAGCCGATGTTCATCGTCGCTTACCTGCTTACCCTGCTTGAACGGCTGTATATATGCCGGCATAACGATGAGCTTGTCGAGTTCTGCCTCCGAAACGGCAGCTCTTCCCAGTGACACGTGACCGATATGCACCGGATCGAAGCTTCCGCCAAAAATCCCTATGCGAATTGTTCTCATTTTTTACTGTTCCTTTGTCATTATACCCAGCTCATCAAGCTGTGCAGTATCCACAGGTGACGGTGCCGCAGATACCAGACACTGTGCGTTCTGATTCTTAGGGAAGGCGATAACCTCTCTGATTGACGGCTCGCCGAGCAGCAGCATAACGAAACGGTCGAGTCCGTAAGCCAGCCCTGCATGAGGCGGTACACCGTACTTGAATGCCTCGATCAGGAAGCCGAATTTTTCATCACATTCCTCTTTGCTAAGACCGAGCACCTCAAACATTTTAGCCTGCAGGCTCTTATCGTGAATCCTCACAGAACCGCCGCCGAGCTCTACGCCGTTCAATACGATATCATACGCATCGGCTTTGACAGCAAGCGGATCTGTATCCAGCAGATATACCTGCTCCGGCTTCGGGCAGGTGAACGGGTGGTGCATAGCCTTGAGGGAGTGGTCTTCCTCATCCTCCTCAAACATAGGGAAGTCCACGACCCACAGCAGATTATACTGATTGTCATCGAGCAATCCCATTCTCTTCGCACATTCACGGCGAAGGAAGCCGAGTGAATCATAGGTCACCTTCGCTCTGTCTGAGCAGATGAAGATAAGGTCGTCCTTCTTTGCATCGAAAAGCTTTGCAATCTCCGCAAGCTCCTCCTGCGTAAAGAACTTATCCACAGACGACTTAAACTCACCGTCAAGCACACGAATCCATACCAGACCCTTTGCACCGTATGCCTTGGTCATATCTGTCAGCTTATCTATATCCTTCCTGCTGAACTGCTCGGAGCCACCGTCAATGCATATACCTCTTACATCTCCGCCGTTTGCCAAGCAATCCGTAAATACCTTGAAGCTGCAGCTTGCAACGGTATCATTCAGTTTTTTTAGCTCAAAGCCGAAGCGTGTATCCGGCTTGTCCGAGCCGTAGCGTTCCATAGCCTCGTCCCAAGTAATTCTCGGAAGCGGGAGCGACAGCTCAATGCCCTTGAGCTCACGGAAAACCTTTGCCAAAAATCCTTCCTGAACGGCGATTACATCGTCCTGATCCACAAACGACATTTCAAGGTCGATCTGCGTAAATTCAGGCTGTCTGTCAGCACGAAGATCCTCGTCACGGAAGCACTTTACTATCTGCATATATCTGTCAGTACCGCCTACCATCAAAAGCTGCTTAAAAAGCTGCGGTGACTGCGGCAGTGCGTAGAACTCGCCCGGATACACTCTGGACGGTACTATATAATCTCTGGCACCCTCCGGTGTGGATTTGATGAGCATAGGCGTTTCAACCTCAGTAAAGCCGTTCTCATCAAAATAGTCTCTTGCAAGCTTGCATACTCTGTGTCGGAAGCTCAGATTTCTCTGCATCTTCGTCTTACGGAGATCGAGATAACGATATTTCAGTCTCAAATTATCGTCTACATTGTCATCGTCCTTAATATAAATCGGAGGTGTCTCTGCCTCGGAATAAAGCTCCAAATCGTTTGCAAAAACCTCTATCTCGCCGGTCGCAAGATTTTCGTTCTTTGCACTTCTTTCCTTTACAATTCCCTTTACGCCTATTACATATTCGCTTCTGAGCGCATCTGCCTTGTCAAACAGCTCCTTGGGTATATTGTCATCAAAGGTAACCTGAACTATGCCCGTCTTGTCTCTGAGGTCAACGAAAATCAGTCCGCCGAGATTTCTTCTCTTGGCTACCCAACCGTTCAGAACGACCTCCTGCCCGACGTTTTCAATATTCAGGGTACCGCACATATGGCTTCTCTTAAAAATTGTACTCATTTTTTTCTGTATTCTCCTAAATTTTATTTTTCAGCTCGCTGAGCAGCTCCTCAAACTTCACCTCGTGCTGTGTGCCGTTTTCCATATCCTTGACCGTAGCAACACCGGTCTGAAGCTCGTTATCGCCGATAACCACTGCAAATTTTGCGCCCAGTCTGTCAGCATACTTGAATTGACCCTTGAAATTTCTCTGCAGGTCATCCATCTGACTTTTTATTCCTTCTTTTCGCATATCAAACAAAAGCTTCTGCCCGAACAGCTTGCTCTCCTCGCCCATGGTAGCGATAAACACATCACAGTCAGACGGCTTAGGTATCTGTACGCCGTTTGCATCCATAAGCATGAGCAGTCTCTCCTTGCCGAGTCCAAAGCCTACTCCCGGGATAGGAGGACCTCCCACCTCCTCAACAAGGTTGTCGTATCTGCCTCCTCCGCAGACGGTTCCCTGCGCACCGAGGCTGTTTGTAACGAACTCAAAAGCGGTCTTTGTGTAATAATCAAGTCCTCTTACGATTCTCGGATTTATAACAAACGGAATCTCAAGTGCCTCAAGGTTCCTTTGCAGACTTTCAAATGCCGTCTTGCAGTCGTCACAGAGAAAATCCACCATCATAGGCGCGCCCTGAACGAGCTCCTGATCTATAGGGCTCTTGCAATCCAGGATTCGCATAGGATTTTTTTCATATCTGGATTTGCAGGTATCACAGAGCTGCTCGTATTTCGGAGCCAAAAACTCCTTGAGAGCCTTTCTGTGTCTTGCACGGCACTCAGGACAGCCGACCGAATTTATCTCAAGAGTAAGATCCGTAACCCCCATCGAGGTCAGAAAATCATATCCGATAGCAATGATTTCGGCATCGGCGATCATATTCGTAGTGCCGAAGGTCTCAACTCCGAACTGGTGGAACTGTCTCAGACGACCCGACTGCGGTTTTTCGTATCTGAAGCATGGTATGTCATAGTAAAGCTTGATCGGCTGAACCTCGGCATACTGCTTGTGCTCGATAAACGCACGAACCGCCGGCGAGGTTCCCTCCGGCTTGAGAGTAATCGAACGTCCGCCGTGGTCATTAAATGTATACATTTCCTTTTGAACTATATCCGTCGTGTCACCTACACCTCTCTGGAACAGCTCTGTATGTTCAAACATCGGTGTCCTGATTTCCTTAAAGCCGTATCTTTCGCAGATATCTTTCCACTTCTTCTCAATATAGTGCCACTTATACGCCTGATCCGGCATAATATCCTTTGTCCCCTTCGGAGCATTAGTCAGCATACTTATTTACCTCCTTAAAAATATTTTCTTCTTTTCTATCCAGCATTTCCTCTAAGCGAGAAATATAGATTTCATAGTTTGAGACATTCGGTACTCTTTCAAGGCGATTTTCCTTCGGGTAATACATTTTGCTTATACCGCCTGCACCGAGTGCCAATATCGTCTGTTTTTCTTCCATTATTCTGATGTTATATACAGACGGCGTGTTTTCTCTGCAATAACCCACATTTTCAAACGAGCCTGCCATATGCTTCTGCCTGTATAGATAATACGGTCTGAAGCCTGCCGTCCGGAGCTTTTCCTTTGCGATTTTCAGCATGGCGGCAACCGTTTCACCCTGTCTGTAATGAAAGTCCTTATCGACCTCCACCAGCCTCGATGCACGCTTGACCGCCAGCGTATGGACTGTTATGTTCTCCGGCTCAAGTGCCAGTATCGCATCGAGCGTTGCCGCAAAATCCTCCGGCGTTTCCTCCGGCAAGCCTGCGATTATGTCGGCATTGACGATAGGGATGCCGACCCAATCGGCTTTTTGAAATGCCTTGACTATATCACCCGGCTGATGCGACCTTCCGATGAGCTCAAGTGTCTCCTTCCTCATCGACTGCGGATTTATGCTTATTCTCTCGATACCGTGTTTTTTCAGGACCTCGAGCTTTTCGTATGTAATAGTATCGGGTCTGCCCGCCTCCACAGTAAATTCCTTCACCGCAGACAGCTCCATGCTTGCTTCAACGGTATTGAGCAAATCATCAAGCTGCACCTCCGTCAGGGTCGTCGGCGTGCCTCCGCCTATATATATGCTCTCGATTGAGAGTCCGGTTTCTCGCATTCGTCTGCCCACAAAGTCTATTTCCTGTTTCAGTGCATCCAAATAGCGAGCTATTTCGGCATCTCCTACCTGATTTGAAGTAAACGAGCAGTATATACAGCGTGTCGGACAGAACGGTATGCCAATGTATACTCCTACTGATTTTTTTTCGGGTCTGCCGCACATCTCCTGCTGATACAGATATGTCTCAACCAAAAGCTCAATTTTTTCACCGTCAAGCAGATAGGTCTCCGCAAGCTCCCGTCTTACGGCAGCCTCGCTGTCGAGTCTATCGAACAGCTCCCCTGTCAGCTTTACCGGACGCACTCCCGTGAGTATGCCCCATTCCGGTGCTCTGCCCGTCAGCTCGGACAGCCTGCGGTAAAGCTCTCTCTTTACCTCATTCTTGTCATTTGAGGCTCCTTCGTTAAAAACAAGCGGCTCCGCTTCATTTTGGACATATTCGTCAAATTCTGTCTCAGCATAAAGCGTGAACTCGTCGGGTTTTAGAAATATCTTTATAAGCTCAGCGTAATCATACTTTTTTTCAATGCTTTTTATAAGAATTTTATACAAAAGGATTTCCTCTTTTCTCCTCACCTATGGTCGATGTGCCCATATGCCCCGGAAGCACGACCGTATCGTCCGGAAGCACAAAGAGTCTCTTTTTGATGGAGTGGATTATCGTATCAAAATCTCCGCCGTAAAAATCGGTTCTACCTATGGAATAGCGAAAAAGCGTATCTCCGCTGAATAGCTTTCCATCAGCATAGATGCTCATTCCGCCCTCAGTATGACCGGGTGTCGCAATGAAGCTTAGCTCAGTGCCTCCCACCGTCAGCTTGTCGCCGCCCTTGACGTAAATATCCGCCTCTACGACTATCGGTCTGCCGAAAATCTCCGTTGAGCAGTTGAGCTCGGCATCCCCAAGCATCTTTTTTTCTTTTTCGTGCGCAACTATCCTTGCAGCCGAAAAATCCTTCTTAAACTGCTGTATTCCGCCTATATGGTCTGCGTGACCGTGTGTCAGAATTATATATTCAATGTCCAGACCCAGATCCATTGCCTGCTTGGAAAGCTTGGGCGCATAATCTCCCGGGTCCACGATAAAGCCCTTGTTTGTTTCTTCGTCGTATGCCAGATAGGTGTTCGTCTGTATCGCACCCGTCACATAACAAAATATTTTCATTTTTTACCTCATTTTTCTTATACAGTAAATCCATGCTGCTTCCTTGTTTTGAGCTAAAACAGCCTCCTGCTGTCCAGAAGTATCGTTACCGGTCCGTCATTGTTGATTCTTACAAGCATCTCGGTCTGAAATACTCCCTCTCCTACATATATCCCTTTTGCTCTGATGCCCGATACAAAATACTCGTAAAGAGCCTTTGCCTCCTCGGGGCGTGCCGCCTTGGTAAAGCTGGGGCGTTTTCCCTTCCGCACATCACCCAAAAGTGTGAACTGCGAAACCGCAAGAAGCTCTCCGCCTATGTCCGCAAGGGAAAGGTTCATCCTTCCTTCCTCATCCTCAAAAACTCTCAGACCGGCAATTTTATCAATCATATACTCGGCATCCCTTTCCGTGTCACCATCCTCGACACCGAGCAGGACAACAAAGCCTTTTTTGACGGCTCCGCTTATCCTTCCGCAAACAGACACATCCGCATCCGTAACTCTCTGTACCACAGCTCTCATGCCAAGCTCCTCTCCTATGATTTTGCACGGTAGACATTTGTTACACCGGCAATATTTCGCAGTGTTCTGAGCACCTTCTGCATTTCCTGCGTACTGGAAATCGAAAGTGAAATTGTCATAGTCATACTTCCGTCCTTGCCGCTTTTGGCATTGACACCGGACAGATGTATCTCCATATCCTCACATACTCTGGAAATATCGGAAAGCATTCCCTTTCGGTCGTTTCCTATGATACATATGTCGGCATTGTACGACTTGCCCAGCTTCAAATCTTCCCATTCAACCTCTATAAAGCGCTGTTTTTCAGCCTCGGGGAGTGCCGTAATATTTGAGCAGTCACATCTGTGAACCGAGATTCCTCTGCCCTTTGTTATAAAGCCCACTATAGCATCCCCCGGCACAGGATTGCAGCATCTTGCAAGCTTTATCATAAGATTATCCGCACCCTTTACGATAATCCCCGGATTATCCATGCTCCTGCTGAGCTTCTCCTGCCTTGCCTTGCGAGTTTCAGCAGCCTTTATTTCAGCCATTATCGCCTCATTAGACTTGATCTCGCTATTGGTTTCGTCAGCATAATATCCGAGCAACAGATTTGCGAATCTGCTCACGATCGTTCCGCCGTTAGCAAGCTGCGCATATGCCTCCTCAGCATTTGCAAAATTCATTGCTTTCAATGCCCTTGTCACAAACATTGACTTTGTACACGCTGACGGCTCGTAGCCTTTTTTTCGGATATACTTGTCAAGCAAGTCCTTGCCCTTATCAATATTGTCCGATTTGTTCTCTTTCTTCAGCCAGCTTCGTATTTTGTTTCTTGCGTTGGAGCTTTTTGCTATCTTCAGCCAGTCAACGCTCGGACCCGAAGAATTTGCAGAGGTAACAATTTCCACGATGTCGCCGTTTTGGAGCGTATAATCTATCGTTACCATTTTTCCGTTCACCTTTGCTCCGACACATCTGCAGCCTATTGCCGAGTGTATCTTAAACGCAAAATCCAACGGAGTTGAGCCTGCAGGAAGCTCAATTACATCTCCCCTCGGAGTAAATACAAATACCTGGCTTGCAAACAGGTCCATCTTCATTGTTTCCAAAAAGTCCTTGGGATCCTGGATGTCCTGCTGCCACTCGAGTGACTGCCTGAGCCACGCAAGCTTTATATCATCATTGGATGCCTTGCCGGAGGTGTCACCCTCCTTATATTTCCAGTGTGCCGCAATACCGTATTCGGCAACCTTGTGCATCTCATATGTTCTTATCTGTATCTCAAACGGTTCGCCGTTATCACCTATTACCGTCGTATGCAGCGACTGATACATATTCGGCTTGGGCATGGCGATATAATCCTTAAATCTTCCCGGTATCGGCTTCCACATCGTATGGACAATTCCGAGCACCGCATAACATTCCTTTACGTTATCTACAATTATTCTGACAGCAATAAGGTCGAAAATCTCGTCAATCTGCTTGTTTTGATATTTCATTTTCCTGTATATGCTGTAATAATGCTTGGCTCTGCCGTATATATCATAATGCAGAGTCATATCATCAAGAGCTTCCTTTATCTCCCCGATGACCGTGTTTATTGTTTCTTCTCTTTCTTCCTTGCGCTTGCTTACCTTTGCCTTGAGATCACGGAACTCCTCGGGATGAAGATATTTGAGAGCCAGATCCTCCAGCTCAAATTTCAGCTTGGATATACCCAGCCTGCTCGCAAGCGGAGCATAAATTTCCAAGGTCTCATTGCACTTTTCGATTATCTTTTCCGGACTTTGAAAGCCCATAGTCCGCATATTGTGCAGCCTGTCAGCCAGCTTGATTATCAGAACTCGGATATCCTTGGACATAGCAAGGAACATCTTGCGGAAATTCTCTGCCTGTATTTCTTCCTTGGATTCAAACTTGATGGCACCCAGCTTGGTAACACCGTCTACCAACAGAGCAACCTCATCGCCGAAATCGGCGATGAGCTGCTCTCTGGTATAATCTGTGTCCTCAACAACGTCATGCAAAAGCCCACCGACGATTGTCGCATCATCCATACCCATCTCTGCCAAAATCAGTGCTACGTTTATAGGGTGAATAAAGTAAGGCTCACCGCTTTTGCGAAGCTGTCCGTCGTGCAGTGACTGAGCCATGTCAAATGCTTTTCCAATCTTTTCGGTGTCGTATTTAGAATTTATATTAAGTATTTTTTCTAAAAACTCGACCTTTGTAATCATGCTTGTCTCCTGTTTGTTTTGCCCTTCGGCCTATTGCAAATTATGCTTCTTTTTTTTGCTTTTTCTTTGTTTTTTTGCTTGTATCCTTCAGATACTTTGAGCCCTCATCCCTTCTGCAGAGGTCATAATACAGCGGGCTGCAAATGAAGATTGAGGATGCGCAGCCTACGATTACACCTACCATAAGAGGAATAATAAACTCTCTTATGGATGCGGATACCATAATGCACAGCGGAACCATAACAACCAATGTGGTAAGGGATGTCATAATTGTTCTGTTCAGTGTCTGATTGATACTCAAATCTATGTTTACCTCACTGCCGAGCTTAGGATTGAGTGCCTTGTTTTCTCTGATTCTGTCAAATATAACGATAGTATCGTTGATGGAGTATCCAACCAGGGTAAGGATTGCAGCTATGAACGGATTGTTTACCGTAAATCCGAAGATAGCATAGAATGCAATTACCATAAGTACATCGTGCAGAACTCCCGCAACTGCAGATAAACCGTACTTCCACGACTTAAATCTGAAAATAATGTAGATGAGCATACCTATTGAAGCGATAACCACAGCCTTAACCGCATTCATTTTGAGCTCGTCACCTACAGACGGACCGAACTGCTCGGATGCCACAACATCATCCTCGGTGATTCCGTATGCGGCTGCCAAGCTGTCTATTACCTCGTTTCTCTGCGCATTGTCCAAGGACTTTATCGTCTTGATAACCACCTGCGTGTTGCCCTCTCCGGCATAGATTATCTGCGGATCGAGCTCGTAATCCTCCAAGGTCTTTTCAACATCCTCGATTGCAAACTGCTTGCCGAGGTCTACCTGTATTGTAGTACCGCCCGTAAAGTCGATACCGTAGTTCATACCGAAAATCACAGACCAAAGTAAGCCTATCACGATAATGCCGACACTGATAGTATAGAAAACCTTTCTATGCTTTATAAATGAGAAGGTCTTGTTCAGAATCTGTCTCGGAGTGCCGTCCTCGTTTACGCCGAAATACCTGTTCTTTGAGAACTTAGGGCTGTTCGCAAGGAGCGAGATGAACAACTGAGTAATAACCACCGCAGTAAATATGCTGATGATAATACCTATCATCAGAGTAAGGGCAAAGCCCTTAACCGATGTCGTACCTACCTCGTACAGTACAACAGCCGCGATCAAGGTAGTAATCTGTGCATCAAGAACCGTGCTAAGCGCATTCCTGAAGCCGGCATCCACCGCAACTCTTATGGACTTACCTGCACAGATTTCTTCTTTGATTCTTGCGAAAATGATAACGTTGGCATCGACAGCCATACCTATTGAAAGTATAAGTGCTGCGATTCCCGGCAGAGTAAGTACAACGTTAAACGCAACCATCGACCACAGGAACATTATCACGTACAGAAGTAATGCAATGTCCGCAATAAAGCCAAGCATTCCGTAGAACACCAGCATCAACAGGAATACGATAGCAAGACCCAGTGCGCCTGCAACTATGGATTTGTCAAGAGCGTGTGCTCCGACCGAAGCAGTCTGAACTGAGGACTGAACCTCCTCAAGCTCAACAGGAAGCGCACCGCCTCTGATAAGAGCTGCTGTCATTGATGCCTCATCCTTGCTGTAGCCGCCCGTCATCTCACAGCTTCCGCCGCTGATTACTTCATTTACCTATTGAAAGTATAAGTGCTGCGATTCCCGGCAGAGTAAGTACAACGTTAAACGCAACCATCGACCACAGGAACATTATCACGTACAGAAGTAATGCAATGTCCGCAATAAAGCCAAGCATTCCGTAGAACACCAGCATCAACAGGAATACGATAGCAAGACCCAGTGCGCCTGCAACTATGGATTTGTCAAGAGCGTGTGCTCCGACCGAAGCAGTCTGAACTGAGGACTGAACCTCCTCAAGCTCAACAGGAAGCGCACCGCCTCTGATAAGAGCTGCTGTCATTGATGCCTCATCCTTGCTGTAGCCGCCCGTCATCTCACAGCTTCCGCCGCTGATTACTTCATTTACCTGCGGATGAACAACGATCTCGTTATCGAGCACGATTGCGATTTCGTTTGCGGAAATACCGTCGATAGTCGGAGTAACTTCACGGTTATATGCTTTTCTTGTTCCTTCTTCAAACAAGCTTGCACCCTCGCTGTCAAATTCGAGCAGGATCTTGTAGTGACCGCCGTCGGTAGCAATCTGTGCATCCTTGACATTGCTTCCGTCAAGCACAACTGAGCCGTCAGCAAGTATGAAATAAAGCTGTGCTGTCTTGCCGATTGCCTGGATAGCCTCGTCGGCATCCTCCACACCCGGCATCTCAACTCTGATTCTGTTTGTTCCTTCGATTGTAACGGCAGCCTCGGCAACACCCATCTGGTTGACACGATTATCAATAACGGCTCTTGTCTGCTCCATCAGTGCCTTCAGCTCGTCGCCCGTTATATCCGTTTTTGCTTCCATTACTACATAGACACCGCCGTTGATGTCAAGACCGTACTTCAGTGCACTCTTTACCGAAGTTTCGCTGCCTATTCCGAACAGAGAAACATACCAGCCGAATACGAGTATCACTATGACAAGTGCGGCCAAAATTCTCTTTAGTTTTTCACTCATTTTGAAAACCTCTCATCATTAAAATCTGTCAATGCACCTACTACGGGCATTTTATTTTACATTATATTGTACTACTTTTTATGAATATATACAAGCCTAAAAGCTCGTTTTATAACAAAAAAGGCAGAAATTAAGCAGTACCTTCACAGCATTTTCGGCAAATCAAAAACCCCGAATAATTTCGGGGTCGTCTTCATTGTTATGAAAAAACCATGCTCTGAAAATCTACTTTTCTGTCTCTGCTGTCTCTACTGCCTCAGCCTCTTCAACATCGGAAGTTTTCTTGAGCTTTTTAGGTAAGGTCTTTTTAACTTCCTCCTCATCATCGAAAGCATCAATCGTTCCGCGCTTAGGAGACTCCTTGGTAACGGAAGAAACGGACCATCTCATCATTTCAAACTTAACCTTGTCAGCACCTACCTGAATAACGATAGTTTCGTCCTTAGTCTTTACGATTTTGCCGCAGATACCGCCTATTGTAATGATTTCATCTCCAACAGTAAGGCTGTTTCTCATGTCCTTAATCTGTTTCTCTTTTTTCTTTTGCGGTCTGAACAGTAAAAAATACATCAGTACAATTAGCAATAAAATAGGTAACAGATTGACTAAAGTCTCGTTCATATGTAACTCTCTCCTCTCGAGTAAGTATAATGGTGCCGGCGATGGGGGTCGAACCCATACGGTGTTGCCACCACGGGATTTTGA
>CAZQSP010000007.1:0-24971 GCA_964596085.1 uncultured Oscillospiraceae bacterium | reverse complement strand
ACATTGAGCTTTGGGTGTTTGCCTTCGGACAGGCGTTTTTCTCGCTTTCGGTTGCCGGAAACGGCTCGGTTATCTACGGCTCCTACCTGGACAAGAAAGAGGACCTGCCGGGCGCTGCCAGAAATGTGGCGATTTTCGATACGCTTGCGGCATCACTGGCTGCACTGGTGATTTTGCCGGCGATGGGCGTTGGCGGAGTGACACCGGACACGGCAGGCCCGGGACTGATGTTTATTTATTTGGTAAATGTGCTGAACGGTATGGCAGGCGGCAGAGTGGTCGGTATGCTTTTCTTCATCTGCGTGCTCTTTGCCGGCGCTACCTCCATAGTCAATCTGTATGAGGTTCCCGTGGCATTTATGCAGGAAAAGCTCCGGCTTAAACGTGTTCCGGCGGTACTGCTTATAGGCGCTTTGGGAGGAATCGTTTCACTTCTGATACAGCCGTGGACCTCGCAGTGGATGGATGTCGTTTCGATTTATATCTGTCCTCTCGGTGCGCTGCTTGCCGGAATTATGTTCTTCTGGGTGCTTAAAAAGGAAACGGCGCTCGCGGCGGTCAGCGAGGGAAGCAGAAAATCAATCAGCAAATACTTCCACCCGCTCGGAAAATATGTATACTGTGCCTGCGCTCTGGGTGCACTGATTGCCGGTGCGTGGTACGGCGGTATCGGCTAAAAAGAAAAGAAAGAAAACAGATAAAAGAAAAACCGTGCGTTTAAGTCAAGCCTTCGGCACGGTTTGCTGCAAGATATTTATCGGACGGCAGGTGTTTACAGTCGCTCAAGGCTGCCGCTGACATCGTGCTTTACGCGGTCAGCCTCCTCCGCAGCCTTGGCATCGTTCCACTGATCCATTGTACCGACAAGATATCCGGTAATCCTGCGTATCCGTTCAAAAGGAAGCGCCTCAAATTCATAATTCAAGTCTGCGTAATCGCCGTCGAGCTTCACATCGAGCTTCTTGAGTCGGCGATTATATTTTTTTTCCAAATAGTCCACATAAGCCTTACCCTCTGCCAAGGATACATTACCCGTTACCGCTGTACTCATATCAAAACCTCCCTTTCAGCATCTATATATGGATAAAAAATCTAACTAACAGATATTATACACCTATATATAGTGGAGTCAAACATCATTTTATAAATTTGCGAAAAGAAGCACAGCAAAAGCAGCAGCCGAGCCGGCAAAATAGGCCTTGCGAAAAGCTACGCCATAAAATCGCGAAGCAGGATCAGCAGAAGATTGTTGTCATATATGTCCCTCGCAAAAAAGGAGCCCTCAAACCAGCCGGGCAGAGCCGCACTCAGTGAGGGAAAAAGAAGTCCTGCCAAGGGCAGCAGCAGCGCCAAAGCCAGCAAAACGTTGAAAGCTCCGACAACACAGCCGAGCAGCAGGCCGAAAAAGCGGTCGGAAAAACCGATGAAACCGCCCTGAAAGCGATGAGAAAAAGAACGCTCAAGCAAGCGCGCCGCAGCCCTGACGAGCAGCAGTATCACCAAAAATGACACAATCGTCAGAAGAAGCCAAGCAAGCTTTGTTACACCCTCGTTGACGAGCTCGTCGGCGATGCTGCTTCTCTCCGTAAAGAGAGTCGGCAGCATATTGAAAACAGCCGAGCCTTCCCATCTCGCGGAAATTCCCAATCGCAGTCTTTCCGCCGCAAGCTCGTGTACAAACGGCAGCTTCAGGAGTAGCCTGCTCAGATCATCACACAGAAGCCAGGCGACGACGACCGAAAAAAGCCCCCTCAAAAATCCGGCAAGAGTCATAGCAAAGCCCTTGCGCATCGAGAAAAGAACAGAAGCCGCAAAAAGTGCAAGTATAAGGAAATCCATTATCATATCGCATACCCCTAATCACATAAAATATCAATAAGTACAAATATATTTTACTAAAAAAAGGGGCTGAGAGCAATGGGAAATCAGTACGGAACATATGCGATGTATTTTTTGAGTCAGCTTTTGAAGCAGAGAGAGGACGAGGCAAGGCAAAACACCCACAGCGGAAAGAGTCGAGAGCCGGCAGCGGTTTGCGGGAGTGAGCTGTCCGAGCTGTTCGCATATGACGAGACAGGGAGCGTATGGCATAGGGAGACCAAGACGGAGCTCTTGCGGAGCTTTTGCCCCGAGGGCCTTGAGCTATCCGAAAAATACGGACACTTTATAATAGGAGAGGCGAATGACGGCTGTTACATAGGAATACCCGGAAGATTCCTGTGCGCAGAGCAGCCCGCCGCAGGCAAAAGCGGCTTTACCCTTTGGCAGCCGATAAGGGGCGGAGAGAGGTTTTACTCAAGCCCCGACGAGATGCAAGACGAGCTTGCGGACTGCATATACGGCTACTGGATAGCGGCACTGGACAGAGACAGTCTGAGGATATCAGAGGCATAGAAAAAAGAAGTGTACTGGTTTGTATGCAAAATACGGTTGAATAATCTCCCGAAGTATGATATTATCTAAAGATATATGGAAAAGTTTATGTTAGAGGCACTGAAAGAGGCGGAAAAAGCCAAGGCCAAGGGAGAAATACCTATAGGAGCGGTCATAGTAAAAGACGGAGAGGTCATAGGCAGAGGACACAATCAGACGGAGACAAACAAGGATCCGACCGCACACGCAGAGATAGTAGCTATCAGACAGGCAGCAAGGACACTCGGCGAGAGTCTGGGCTGGCGAAGACTGACAGGCTGCGATATGTATGTGACCGTTGAGCCGTGCAGTATGTGTGCCGGCGCCATAGTTTGGTCGCGCATCGAAAAGCTCTTTATAGGAACGATGGATCCCAAGGCAGGCGGCTGCGGTTCGGTGTTCAATATAGTTCAAGAGCAAAGGCTCAACCACCAGGCAGAGATCTTCGAGCTTGAGGAGGGACCGACCAAGGAGCGTTGCCGCGAAATAATAAGAAGCTTTTTCAGAGAGCTGAGAGAGATCAAGAAAAATACAAAAGAACAGAAATCGGAGGACACAAAGAGATGAAAAAGATAGGCAGAATCCTTAGCCTTGTAACAATTATGATAATGCTGGCCGTAACCTGCTGCTTTGCGGCAGCGGAGGACGGAGAGAGCACGCTTGTACTCAAGGAATCCTATCCAAAAAACGGAGCCACGGGAACAGCCGTCGAAAATATGGGTGTAAAGCTGTACTTTGATTCCAAGTTTACAAGCGACAAGCTCAAAAACGCAAACAGCAAGGCAGTCAAGCTGTATGACGAGGAAGGAAAGAGCCTGCCGACAAGAGTTTTGTACTCAACTCAAGAGCCGGGTGTAGTTCTGGTGCTTTACGACTACACAAAGAAAACAGATGATACGGCTATCAAGCAGAGCCATGAATATACCTTCAAGCTTTCCGGAGACTTCCGGGATGACAAGGGTAATACCCTGGGCAAGGAGCAGACCATATCCTTCAAGACCCTGAACCAGAACGCAAATATGGCAGTCAACACGCTGATGATGTTCGCAATGTTCGGCGGTATGATGGTGCTTTCCGCAAGAAGTGCAAAAAAACAGGCACAGCAGCAGCAGACGAAGCAAAAGGAAGAAAAAGTAAATCCATACAAGGAAGCAAAGAAGACGGGCAAATCCGTAGAAGAAATAGTAGAAAAGGATCAGAGAGAAAAGGCTAAGAAGGCGGCAAGGGCAGCAAAAAAAGCGGCAGTCGACAAGGACAATGAGGCCGAAGAGGAATACTACGACGACGGAAGCTACAGGGTAAAGGGACCTCGTCCGATTTCCGCGGCGGGCGGCAAATATGTGACCGGCAGAAAAGCTGCTGCCGAGGCTAAAAGGGCAGAGGAAGAAAGAAGAAAAGCTCAGCAGCACAAGGCAAAGAAGAAATAGGAGCTTTGAAATGTTTGAACCCAAGGAGCTTCATCTGACGGTGAAGTCGTACGCCAAGGTAAATTTGGCCTTGGATATAGTCGGAGTACGGGACGACGGCTATCATATGCTGGAGACGGTCATGCAGAAGATCAGACTTGCCGACAGGATAGATGTGAGCTGGCAGCCGAGCCAAAGCGGAGGCATAGATATATCGCTCAGCACCAACAAGCCCTATCTGCCGACCGACGAGCGCAATCTCGCATACAAAGCCGCACTGATGATGGCAGAATATGCAGGAATAAGCGGCAAGCTAAAAATATCCGTGACAAAGAGGATCCCTGTTTCCGCAGGGCTGGGAGGCGGAAGCTCAAATGCTGCGGCGCTTATGGTGGCACTGAACAAGCTGTGGAGACTCAAGCTCAACACAAGAAAGCTCTGTGATATGGGCAAGGCACTGGGTGCAGACGTACCCTTTCTGATATTGGTGCATAACACGAGCTACGAATGTGCACTGTGTCGGGGTACGGGCGAGGAGCTGACTGCACTGAGGCGCAGCCTGCGCAGGCACATCGTGTTGGCAAAGCCGGGCTTCGGAGTTTCAACCGCCGAGGTTTTCAAGGGCATAGACAAGTGCACGGTAGCGGAGCGACCGAACATTGAGCAGCTCACGGAAGGCATAAGGACCGGAAACCAAAGAAAAGTCCTTGATAATATGACGAATGTTCTCGAAGCATATACCTGCAGTGCATATCCGCAGGTCGAAGGTCTGAAGGAAGAAATGCGCCGGACAGATCGGGTCAGAAGGGTTTTGATGACCGGCAGCGGTCCGACCGTCATAGCGGTATATGATACATATGCTGCCGCGCGCAGAGCCTGTGCAGCAATCAGAAAAAAAGGCTATGAAGCCTACTGGACACAGACAACGAAAGAAATCGGGGGACAGAAATATGCTGAATTTTGATTTACAAAATCATAGGCCTTTAAGAGAGATCGTATATGAGGAATTGAAAAGACAGATAATGATCGGTGAAATCCCACCGGGCACCCGTATGATGGAGGTAGAGCTTGCCGACGAGATGGGCGTAAGCCGCACACCGATACGTGAGGCGATTCGTAAGCTGGAAAAGGAAGGGCTGGTCAGCATCGAGCCGAGGAGAGGCGCATATGCCTCGGATATTTCCATCAAGGATATGGTGGATGTGCTCGAGGTCAGAGAATTTTTGGAAAGCATGGCAGCAGGGCTGGCAGCAAAAAAAATCAAGCCTGCGGACTGTGAAAGGATAAGCGAGGCATCCGCAATATACAAGAAAGCGGTCGAATCGGGGCATACAGAGGACATCATCAAGGCGGACGAGCATTTTCATAAGCTGATAGTCGAATGCAGCGGCAACAAGACCCTGATACAGATGATGAATCAGCTACAGGACTCTGCGCTGCGATTCAGATACATCTACTACGATGATTTTTCAAGATACAAAAATATGCCGTACGAGCACCAGGAAATCGTGGATGCGATAATAAGCGGAGACGAGCAGAGGGCGAAGGACACGGCGGATACACATATCCTCCGCCTAAAGGAATTTGTAACGGCACAAGGAGAACAGATTGCAAAGGGAAGCGTATAGCTTCCCTTTTTTCGTGCATAAAAATCTCATAGCGGAATAAATTGTACCAAGACCAAGTTTGGAAAGGGGAAAGCTATGACATACGAAAAGGAGATACCCGAATATGCAATGCTGCCTGCGAGGGAAACAGAGGAAACTCTCGTGATTCCTGTAACAAAGGGCGCGATTTATTCACCGATGCAGGTGACAAATATAAGTGAAAAGCCCAAGACCGTTCTTACGATAGAGGAGGACATACTGGTACCCGACACAAAGCCCGATATGAAGGAGATTTTGATGATCGACGGAAGCGCAAGGCTGACAACAAGCGAGCTTGCTCCGCTGAGCCGTGCGGAGGACCACATCAGACTCACGGGCGAAATCGAGCTGCAAACACTATATCTGCCGGAAAAGGAGGAGCACTGCGACGAGATACTTTCGGTGCAGAGCCGCATAGGCTTCAAGGAACAGTGGCATATGTCCCCCTCACCCGGCTCAACGCTGATAACAGAGAGCAGGATAGAAAAAATCGAATATATGGTGATCAACGAAAGAAAATACAGAGTCAAAATAACACTCGCAATATTTGCGCGAGAGTACAGCGACAACAAGCCCGAGATTTTTGAGGGATTGACAAACGAGGAAATACAGACACGCAAAGAAAAAATCGAGCTTAGCGGCATAGCACTGAGGCAAAAGGACAGCATAAGCATACAGGAAAGCCTGATGCTCAAGGAGGAATGCAGGATAGAAAGCATTCTCAAGCAGGACATAAGTGTGACAGAAAGCTACAAGCAGCTCACAAACGAGAAGCTCGTAATAAACGGCTTTATCCTGGTAAATCTCCTATATACGCTTGCAGCCGATGACGAAGCAGACAAAAATGAGAATGTCAGACAAACCACGGAAAAAATCGAATTTACACAATTTATTCCGATTCGCAATGTGGCAGAGGCAAGCGGAATTGCTGTTCGCTTTGATTCAGACGAGCTGAGAGTCAAGCTTGTGACAGACGATGAGGGCTGTGAGCAGCTAAGTCTCGAGGGAGAGCTGCTTACATATATAGAAATATATACAAACACAGAAAAGGAAATCATAGCTGATGCCTACCACAAGGAAAAGGATTTTGTATGCGAATACAAGGAGGAACACGGGCGCACCATGATAGGAAGCTCGGTAGGAGAGGCCTCAATCAGGGAAATCATCTCGACAGAAAATGCCTTTGGAGATATAGAAAGGCTCCTGTATACCTCCGCAGCGGTGTGCAGCAGCGAAAGCACGGCAGAGCCCGGCAAAATCATAACAGAGGGCATATTGGGAGTAAAGCTGATATGCACTGCTCGCAGCGAGGAGGATGCGGAATGCGCTCGTATATTCTCACTGAAGGAGGAGCTGCCGTTCCGAGTGGCTGCGACAATGCCGCAGGCAATGGGCGCAGAGGCGGTCAGCTCAAGAGTAAGCGTGAAGGATTTTCGAGCAGAGAAGATCAACACAAGACAGATAGAATTTAACGCAACGATAGCTGTCACAGCCGAGGTGATGAGAGAAGTCAGCTTCCGACTGCCGATGAATCCTGCCTTTGAAGTAAGCGCTGCGAAGCCGAAAACGACCCGTATGGCAGTGTATGTGGCACATAGCGGCGACAGCCTGTGGAGCATCGCCAAGCACTTCAAAACGACTGTGGATAGCATCATACAAATAAACAAAATCGAGGGCGAGATTCAGCCCGGACAGAAGCTGCTTATACTGAAATAACGGATTAAAGGGCAAAAAGCGGTCGAAAACAATGAGAAAATGTAATCGTTTTCGAGATGGCAAAATCAAAGCTATTTGATTAGACTAGATAAAAAAGCCCAGGACAAGAAGCACAGCACAAAATACAGAACAAAACGCAGAAGTATACAAGGCAGGGTAAGCGGCAGATGGACATACAAAGGATGACTCCGACGGGTCAGGAGAATATCAAAAAAATATACTTGAGGTATGAGAAGGTGATAAAGTCCGTGGCAGCTCCGATTTTGCAGGACAAGGAGCTGACCGAGGATTGTCTGCAAGAGGTCATCCTCAAGCTGTCCTCGTTTCCGGAAAGAGTAAGCGAAATCGACTCACCGGAAACGAAGGCATTTATCATCGTAGTAGCAAAAAATACCGCAAGGGATATGAAAAAGAGGAGACGCAGAGAGCTTTGCGTGGACAGCGAGGCAGAGGAAAGCGCGCTCCTTTTTTCGGAGAGCGTTCATGACAGCTACTTTGTGGACGAGAACGGCTTTTCCGAGGAAATACACGGCTTTCTCGACAGCCTGCAGGAAAAGGAAAGGGATGCGCTGATACTGCGGTACAGCTACGACCTGCCGTATGCGCAGATAGCGGAGATCTTGGGTGAAAAAAAGAACACCGTGGAGCAGAGAGTCAGCAGAATACGCAAAAGGCTGGTGCGGATGATAGAAAGCGAGAAGGGAGGCGAGTAGGATGAAGCGCAGGGATATAAGCAGTGACATAGATAGGACAGGTCGTGTCGGATATGCGGAGTCGGAACCGACAGCGGAGCAGAGGGCAGACGAAATTCTGAGGGGATATGCCGATATGAGGCTCCTTGCGTATGCAGAGGAAGCAGACAGGCTTCTCTCGGAAAGCAAGGGGGCCGAGCGCAGCCTACGTCGCCGTCTGCTGCGCTGTGCGGCGGTTTTCGTATGTGTCGTTTTTGCGGCGAGCTTGGCGCTGCCCATACCGCAGGCAGGTGCGTGGCGCGTATGGTGGATGGATCTGGTTACGGGCGAAAACAAAGCGGATCTGGATATGTATGCCGAGCGAGAATTTATCGAATACTATGTATCCGAGCCGCCGCAGGGCTTTGAGCTGATAAGTGAAAAAAATTTAAGCAGCAGGTATATGGCATACTATGCGGACAAAACAGGACAGTACATAAACTTTACTCAGGCACCAAAGCCCACGACGGGGACACACGCAGACAACGAAAAGACCGGATATCGCAGGCAGCTGATAGCAGACTTTGAAGTATTTGTTGGGGAAGGCGGTGGCGAAACCGTATTTGAAATTAGCACAGAAAACGCAAATATATTCATACAAACCAATGCGACGTACGACCTTGGAGAGGAATTTATCAAAAAATTAGAAAAAAATTAGAGAAGGCTGTCAGCTTTTCGCCTTTTCAATCGTGTTTATATACAGAAGGTATATCAGAATGCGAAAGGAAGAAAGAGATGAAAAGGAAAATTTACGCTTTGATTTTGGCCCTGATCCTACTGATGCTTACGCTTCAGCCCGTGGCATATGCAGAGGAGGTGAGTCCGCGCTACTCCGGGGTCAGCGCAGTTATCTCCACCATGGCACTCGAGTTTGACAGCATACTGGCATACACCGTGGACGTGCACCCGCTTACACAGGGCTGCCTGGACCGAGTGCACATAGATGCGGAGCTGAGGACGGTAGGCGGCAGAATAGAGAAGACCTACGACGAGGATCTGCCGTACGAGCTCGGTGTGTTCAGCTTCGAGAAGCGCAGAGCGGTAACAGTGGAGGGTGTATATTTCCTGCGCTATACCGTAAAGTGCTACAAGGACGGCAAGCTCATAGATACCATCACCAAGAGTACGGTGACGGCAAGCTATCCTGCCTGAGGGAGACCTCCGAGAAGAAAGTGTGAAAGTATACAAATAAATACCATCCTAATAACGAAGAAGCCTCTTGACTCCGGAGAATGCAAGAGGCTTCTTCTTTTGCTGTATAAAAAATTTAAGCTTGTCTATACTCTCTTTGACGGAGGTGTGAGATGGACAAGATAGGAAAGACAGAAAGAGCGATTACGCTTATAATGGTGATGGCATTGTGGCTGCTTGCGGCGATGAACAGCTACATACCGGGGAGCGGGGCTGCTGCAGGGAGCGAGAACGAATATCCGGGCATAATACGCTTCCACGTGATAGCAAACAGCAATACTGAGCAGGACCAGGAATTGAAGCTTGCGGTGCGGGACTACGTGCTTCCCAGACTGGAGGCAGGGATAGCCGACGAGATAAACAAGAGGACCGCCGAGGGCGTAGCGGAGGACACAGAGCAGATAGAGATAACACAGCGCTACATTATGCAAAATATGAGCAGTATAGGCGACTGGGCAAGAGAATATCTGCGCCGCTGCGGATACGATTATGCCGTAAGCACCGAGCTCGGTGTTCGCGCGATTCCGGAAAAAAGCTACGGAGATATCTTCTTCCCGGCAGGAAATTACGAGGCACTGACCATAACCATAGGAGAGGGTAAGGGCGAAAACTGGTGGTGCGTGGTATTTCCGCCGCTCTGCCTGATAGACGGGGGCGAATCACGATACGAGGAGAGGCTTGGGGAAGCCGCCGAAAGCAGAATTGTGCTGAAATCAAAGCTGAGGGAGCTGCTGAACAGCCCTGATGCCGATGAAAAAAACAAATACCGAAAAATTTCGACAAAGAGCAAAAAATAGACTTGACCTCGGGCTTACCCCGAGGTTTATTCTTTTTTTTAAAGAAGGGAGGAGGCTTAATATGAAGGATTTTTTGGAAAAATACATTGACGAGCAAAGAGAAGCGATGCTTGATGATTTATCCAAGTTCATCAGCATAGCCAGTGTGTCCGACGACAAGGAAAAGGTAGCTGAGGCGTTGAGCTTCATACTTGACCTGGGAAAGAAAATGGGCTTTGAAGCAAAGGAATGTGCCGACGGTCAGGTCGGAGTTATAGAAATGGGTGAGGGAGAGGAAGCACTGGGCATCCTCGCACATGTGGACGTGGTGCCGCCCGGAGACAGGGAGGACTGGGACTCGGATCCATTCAAGGCAGAGCTTCGAGACGGACGAGTTTACGGTCGCGGAACCTTGGACGACAAGGGTATGATCATTGCAAGCCTGTACGCAATGAAGGCGGCAAGGGAGATGAAGCTGCCGATGAAAAAACGCGTGCAGCTCATTCTGGGCACCCAGGAGGAGGTAAGCTGGACGGATATGGATGCGTATGTCAAGGACTATCCGCTTCCGGATTACGGCTTTTCACCGGACGGAGAATATCCTATATGCAATATCGAAAAGGGAACCTGTGATGCGACAATGAGCTTTGATGTCAGCGACGATCCGAGCAGCTTGGAGGACGGAGCTGTATATGTCAGCTCGCTCAGATGCGGAACAGCAAAAAACGCCGTGCCCGGCAAGGCAATCGCGCTGCTGTCGGACGGCAGAAGCGTTACGGCGGTCGGCAAGGGCGTACACTCGTGTCAGCCGGAACGCGGAGAAAATGCAATTTTTATACTCTGCGACAAGCTGAAGGAGCTGGGAGTGGCAGAAAACAGGCTTATGCGCCTCATAGAGGCTGTCACGGAGGACTTTTCGGACATCTACGGCAGCAGGCTCGGACTTTATAACGAGAGCGAATACTACCAAGGCGAATTTGTACACCGCAACGCATTCTCACCGACCGTTTTCAATGCCGAAAACGGAAAGGCAGAGCTGAACATAAACAACCGCTTCCCATACGGGACCTCTGAGGAGGAGCTTCATACCAAGCTCGCCGCCTTTGCAGAGAAAAACGGCGGAGCTATCACCGAGTTTGAGGCTATGCCGGCGGTATTCGTAAGCAAGGAGCGACCGTTCCTCAAGGTTCTGGCAGAAGCCTATGAGAGTGTAAGCGGACTCAAGAACGAGTTTACGCTCGCATACGGCGGCTCTTACGCAAAGGCTATGCCAAACGTTGTATCGTGGGGGCCTATTTTCCCGGGCGAGGAGGATACCTGCCACGAGAACAACGAGTACATCGGGATCGAGAGTATGCTGCAGAGTGCCAAGATTTTTGCACTTTCGATAGCGGGAATCGTTTTCGAGGAAAAAAGTTTGAAATAAGCTGAAACAAAAGGTTTTACTTATTTTTATAATCAAAAAAGAAAGGAGGACATAAAATGGATGCTATTTGGACTACAATGGAAGACTGGAGTGCAAGTGTCGATCTGAACTACGGCATATTCTGCCTTATCCCGATACTTGTAATACTCGGTATTGCATTATGGAAGAAAGACACCTTTATGTCAATTTTAGCCGGATTACTCGTAGCTGTTCTTATGGCTGCAAAGTTCAATCCACTCGTGGCGATAGGACTGTTCCTTGACCAGTTCTACATCACAACCTGCGATGACGGTACAGTATGGGTACTGCTCGTTTGCGCACTGTTCGGTGCATTGATCGCTCTTATGACCGAATCGGGAGGCGTTCTCGGTTTCTCAAGCTGGGCGAGAAGGTTCCTGAACTCCAGAAAGAAAACCCTTATAGGTACGTGGATTCTCGGAATTATCGTATTCGTTGATGATTATCTTAACTGTCTTGCTGTAGGTGCTGCTATCCGTCCTTTGGCTGACAAATACCGCATTTCCCGTGAGATGCTTGCTTACATAATCAACTCCACGGGCGTAATCGTATGCGCAATCGTACCTATCTCAACCTGGGGTGCATTCTTCGGCGGATTGATGGAGGAATCCGGAATGACCAACGGTCTTTCCGCAATCGGTGCATATACTCACGCAGTTCCGTATATGTTCTATGCAATTATCGCATTGATAGTTGTTCCGTTCGTAGCACTGGGAGTACTTCCTATGCTGAAGCCTATGAAGGCTGCGGAAACAAGAGCCATCGAAACAGGCGAGGTATTGTCACCTGAATCCAAGGCTGCACTCACCGAAGGACTTGAAGATGAAAAGAGATTTGAAGGCAAGAGCTGCCGTGCAATCAACTTCATACTTCCTATCCTGGTAGTAGCGGTTATGACTATACTGACAGACGATATGGTAGTTGCATTGCTGTTCGCAATCATAGTTTGCTTCGTGCTTTACATTCCTCAGCGCCTTATGAGCGTAAAGGGCTTCTGCGATGCAGTGATGAAGGGTCTTGTGGATATGTTCGGCGTACTGGTTATCATCATTCTGTCCTATATGCTGATTGATATTAACGAGGTACTCGGCCTGAACGACTTCGTAGTAAGCATCTGCGAGGCAAGCGTTCCGCCGCAGCTCTTCCCATTCATCATATTCGTAGGCATCGGCTTACTGTCGTTCGCTTCCGGATCTGTTTGGGGTCTTGCAGCTATCGCATTCCCTATCGTAGGACATGTATGCGCAACTATGGGATTTGATCCGTTCCTTTGCGCAGGTGCAACTATCTCTGCTGTAGCATTTGGCGGACACATCTGTATGTACGCTGATACGGTAATTTTGACAAGTGCATCCACACAGGCAACCTGTGCCGACTATATGAAGAGCTCATTGCCGATAGTACTCGCATACCCATTTGCATTAGGTGCGATATTCTATCTGATTGCCGGCTTCATAATGTGTTAAATACCAATTTCTAACAGACAGGTATAAATAAGCATAAAAATCACAAGCAAAAAGGGCATTGCCTGCGACGGCTTTACGACCGCCGTAGGCATATGCCCTTTTTGTGTTCTTATCTAAAAAGAAAGAAGAAAAAGAAAATTATTATTAGCATTGCCTGAACGGCCGTGAAAACAGTCGGCACCTGACAGCTTTCACAGCCGTTCGGGGCATTGTATGCTAAACCTGTTTGCTTGCAGTCTCAGCTCTCTACTCCTCAGAGCCTTTGTTCTTTTGTGACTGCGCATTTGTATTGGAAGCAGCCTCCAGCACAACATCATACTTCAGAATGTCTCCGTCGCGGACAACGGTAAAGGTAACCGTGTCACCAATGTTATGCTTTTGGATTTCCTTCAAGAGGACACCGTCTCCGGTGATCCTTGTATCGTTTACATAATATATGAGGTCGCCTGCCTCAAGTCCTGCCTTCTTGGCGTTCTTGCCCGTAACCTCCCGGATATAGACACCCGTCAGCGAAACACCGAACTGCATTGCTCTGTTTGAGTCCGTAAGATCCACGACGGTGATGCCCGCAACCGGTCTGTCGGCAACATAGCCGTGCTCTATAAGTGACTTGGAAACCTTGGACACCTTGTCTGCCGGAATCGCAAAGCCCAGACCCTCAACATCAGAGCCGGAGGATTTTGCAACGACGAGTCCTATCAGATTGCCGTACTGGTCAAACAGACCGCCGCCGGAGTTACCCGGGTTGATGGAAGCACTGGTTTGAATCAGAGTCATACTCTTTCCGTCAATCGTGATATCACGCTCCAGGGCACTGATTATGCCCTCGGTGGCAGTACCGGAAAGCGTCCCGAGCGGATTTCCGATAGCAACCGCAAGCTCGCCGACACAAAGCCCCTCCATATCGCTGAAGCTGACAGGCGTAAGCCCCGTCTTGTCTATCTTGATCACGGCAATATCCGTCTGAGAATCCGAAGCAACAGTCACCGCCTTGCATTCCGTTCCGTCGTGCAGAGTTACCTTGATGCTAGAGGCACCGGAAATGACGTGATTGTTTGTCACGATGTATCCGTCCTCACTGTATATGATTCCGCTGCCCGCACCCTGAGTTACATATTGCCCGAGCCAGCTATCTGTGGATACCGACTCTGTTTCGATGGCAACGACGGAATTTTCGTTCTTGGCAACAATCTCCTGTATAGAAAGCTCGCTGCCCGTTGCCTTTGCAAGATTGTAATTTGTGGTGCTGATGGACTTGTCAATGCTCGTGCCGCCGAAGGAGCTTATGGCAAGTGCGTATGCACCGGCTCCGACCGCCGCCGAGACTATAATCACCGCAATCAGAATCAGTGCAAGACTCTTGGTGGTGACATATTTAGGATCCCTCTTCACTTTTTTGGGCTTGGGCTCGACCGTCGCGTAGGCGCTGTCGCCGCCATCATACATATTCCTTTCAAATCTGTCCCAATCGTCCATAAAAAGTCCCCCTTACCGTGTCCGTATTTTTCTCTGTAAAGTATAAATAAAGGGCTTCGCCCGAAGCCTCCTATGTAATAAGCAAATTATAATAATCTTTTGTGTATTTTTTGTGTAAAAATAATGAGAAATATGATAAAATAAAATATTGTTGCAGAGACAGGAATGCGGATATGAATAGTATGGAAAAATCACTCAAGGAATATACCCGTTGGAGCGCACAAAAGCTGCCGCCGGACCTAGCGGCGGAGCTTGCGGAGCTTCGCGGAGACGAAAAAAAGATATATGACCGATTTTGTAAGGATCTGAGCTTCGGGACATCGGGAATGCGCGGCAGGATGGGTGCGGGAACAAACCGCATAAACTCCGTCACCCTCAGACGGGCGGCAAAAGGAATCGCAGCTTGGCTGCTCGACCGCTTTGACCGGCCGAAGCTGCTGATTGCATACGACACGAGGATAAATTCAAGGGAATATGCTGTCGGCATGGGCGAGCTTATCGCAGGCAGGGGAGTAGGTGTGTATATCCTCGGAGAGGCGGCTCCGGTTCCGCTTCTGTCCTATGCTGTACGAGCAATGGGGCTGTCCGCAGGCATTATGATAACGGCAAGCCACAATCCAAAGGAGTACAACGGCTGCAAGGTGTACGATGAGCACGGAAACCAGATAAACGACAAGCAGGCTGCTGAGCTCGAGCAATATATAAGCAAAATAGATATGTTTGAGGCAGAGGCGGATACACAGAAGCGGACAACGGAGCCGCCCGTGCTCAGAAGCGTTGAGGCCGGGCTCAAGCAGAGCTACCTCGCCGCCGTGACGGCAAGCATACCGCGCTTTGGCACAGCGCAGGCGACCCGTGAGGCGCTGTCCGAGGTCAAAATCTGCTACACGGCTCTGAACGGCACAGGAAACAGCTATGTACCCGAGCTCCTTCGGGGACTGGGTATGCCGAGCGAAAATATTGCAGAGGTCGAGGTTCAGAACAAACGCAGCGGCAGCTTTCAGACCTGCCCGTACCCAAACCCGGAGCGGACCGAGGTGTTTGACGAGGCGATTCGCTGCTGCCGAGCGCAGCAGGAGAAGCCGCAGCTTATTTTGGCGACAGATCCCGACAGCGACAGGCTCGGTGTGATGTGCCTGAGCTCGGAGAGCGGAGAGGAAGCATATCTCAAGCTTTCGGGAAATCAGGTAGGAGAGCTTCTGTTTGACTATATATGCGAATGCCGCAGTCAAGAGGATAAGGGTGCAGCAGAGCAAAGGCCGCAGATAGCCTTCAAAAGCTTTGTCAGCTCACCCCTGACGGAGAAGATAGCGGCAGCACACGGCATACAGCTTCGGAATGTATTTACGGGCTTCAAAAATATCGCGCACGGTATGCAGAGGCTCGAGGAAAGCGGCGAGGGCGAATTTGTATTCGGCTTTGAGGAAAGTCTGGGCTATCTGTGCGGAGACTATACGCGCGACAAGGATGCGATCCTGGCGGCAGGCTTGGTATGTATGGCGGCAGCCAGACTTGCCGGCAGAGGCAAAACGCTCACCGACAGACTTGAGGAAATATACCAAGGCTACGGATATCAGTCAGAGGCTCCCTTCGAGATAGAGTACGAGGATGAGAGAGACAGAAAAAAAGCAAACAGGATAATGGATGAGCTCTTTGCAGGCAAGCTCAAGCGCTGCACGGAGCAGCGGTATACCATAAAAAAGGAATACTGCTGCAGGCAGCAGCAGATGTACAGCGCAGAAACGCAGGAGGGACACAGACTGATAGTCAGACCCTCGGGCACGGAGCCTAAGCTGAAGATATATATATTTGCCAATGGGCAAAGCAGGGAAGCGGCAGCAGCAAATGCCGAGGCACTCCGCAGACAGACCGAGAGACTGCTCAGAGACTGTTGAGACTGTTGAGACTGCCGAGACTGCATAACGTCGTAGGAGACTGCGGCAGCAAGCGAAGAAAAATGAGAGAAAGGGGCGCAGGCACACTCCAAGAGTGATGCCGCAAAGGACAAAATGAACAACGTAATCACAGCAATCGACCGCAGCGGTTCATTCCGCATATATTTGACGATTTCCACAGCGATGGTCGAGGAAGCAAGGAAAATACACGACACAACACCGCTGGCATCCGCAGGACTGGGGAGAGCATTGACGGGAGCCGGACTTATGGGGCTCACCCTCAAGAACGACAGCGACAAGCTGACAGTTTTGTTCAAGGGAGACGGCCCGGCAAAGCAGATACTTGCAACGGCTAACGCAGACGGAAGCGTAAAGGGCTACATTGCAAACCCCTATGTTGAGCTTCCGCTGAACGAGCAGGGCAAGCTCGACGTGGGAGGCTCGCTCGGAATCGGAGAGCTGACAGTGATCAAGGATATGGGTATGCGCGAGCCGTACGTGGGAACAATCGCACTGGTAGACGGAGAGATAGCGGACGACCTCACAGCATACTATTATATATCGGAGCAGCAGAACACGGCGATTGCACTCGGAGTCAAGGTCGATACGGATTGCACGATAAAAGCGGCAGGAGGTATGATGATACAAATGCTCCCCGATGCACAGGAGGGCGCAGTAGCCGCACTGGAGTCAATGCTCGACAAGCTTGCACCCATAAGCACACTTGTGGAGGAAGCAGAAGCCGCAGGTGTCGGCAGGTCAATGCAGGGCATACTCTCGGCGATGCTAGACACCATATTTGCGCAGGTGCCTGAGGAATACAAGCCGGAGACCCTGGAATACAGAAGCATAGATTGGTGCTGCGATTGCTCAGAGGAAAGGCTCGAAAAAATCCTGATGACCATAGGAGAAAAGGAGCTGACGGATATAATAGAAGAAGACGGGGAGGCAGAGCTGGTTTGCCAGTTCTGCTGCAAGAAATACCATTTTGACAAGGAGCATTTGGAGAGGATTTTGGAGGCTGTAAAATGAACAAGGAATTGAATTGCAAGAACAAAAAGACCAGACTCGGGATAATCTTCGGCGGCAGATCAGGGGAACACGAGATTTCCCTTTTGTCGGCGGCATCGGTGATACGAGCAACGGACAAATCAAAATACGAGCTTGTCTATATCGGCATAACAAGAGACGGAGAGTGGAAAATACCGGATAAAAGCTCAGAGACAGAGTGGCAGCAGGACGGCTGTGCGCTTGTGGATAAAATAGAGGACGGAAGCTGGGAAAAGGAAGCGACTCCGCTCAACCCGGGCAGCCTCAAGCAGCTCATAGACTTTGCGTTGCCTATCGTGCACGGCCCGTACTGCGAGGACGGCAAGCTGCAGGGTCTGCTCGAGATGCTGGATATCCCGTACGGAGGCTGCGGAGTTTTGGCCTCGGCGCTTGCCATGGATAAGCTGCTGGCAAAGGACGTGTTTGCAAGGAACGGACTTCCGATATGCGATTACGAGGCAGTAACAAAATACGAATACGAGCAGGAAGCGGATGCGGTTCTGGACAGGATAGAGCAGGCACTCTCATACCCGAGCTTTGTCAAGCCCGCAAATATGGGCTCGAGCGTTGGCATCAGCAAGGCAAGCGAGCGCAGCGAGCTTGCGGCGGCACTGGAGCTGGCTCTGCGCTACGACAAACGTGTTATCGTTGAAAAATACATAAATTGCAGAGAGGTGGAGACCGCTATACTCGGAAATGCTTCGCCGGAGGCGGCGGTCGTTGGCGAGATACTGCCATCGGAGGAGTTCTACACATATCAAGCAAAATACCTTGATGGCGGAGCCTCAAAGCTGTGCATACCGGCGCAGCTTTCCGAGGAGATTACGGAACAGATAAGAGAATACGCCAAGAAGGCATATATGGCTATCGACGGCGAGGGATACGCAAGAGTGGATTTCTTTATCGACAGAGATACGCAAAAGCTTTATCTGAACGAGATAAACACAATTCCGGGCTTTACGAGCTTTAGTATGTTTCCGCTGCTTTGGGAGGCGGCAGGGCTGAGCTACTCAGCCACGATCGAAAGGATAATCGAGTTGGGATATGAAAGATATAACGCTAAAAATAACAGGTAAACAGTACTTCAAGGATATGGAGGAGGAGCAGATGGAGTTTGTGACGGAGGGCAAGCTCTATCAGAGGAACGGAGCGGTCTATGTCGTGTACGAGGAAAGCGAGATTTCCGGAATGAACGGCTGCAAGACTACTCTGAGGCTGAAGGACGATACAGTGAGGATGAAGCGGACGGGTATGAGCGGCTACGGCAGCGAGCTGTACTTTGAGAAGGGCAGACGCTTTACGGGCGTATACAGCACTCCGTTCGGCGATATGAGCATAGAGGTTCTGACCTCGGCAGTCAATTCGGACATAAATGCAGAGGAGGGCACAGGCAGAGTCGATGTTTCCTACGACGTGAGCATGGAGGGAGTTGCAGAGGGCAAAAACCAAATAACAATAGATATTATATAAGCTAAGCTTAACAATAAACATAAAGATAAGAAAAGAAAGAGGTGACAGAAATGAAAAAGCGTGGTTTTGATTCAGAAAAATATATTGAGGAGCAGTCCAAATATATTCTTGAGAGGATTAACGCCGGCAACAGCGAACGACTGTATTTGGAGTTCGGCGGCAAGCTGGTACACGACAAGCACGCAATGCGCGTACTGCCCGGCTTTGACGAAAATGCAAAGATCAAGCTGCTCGAAAGAATGAAGGAGCAGGCAGAGATTATTATATGTATCTATTCGGGTGACATAATAAACAGCAAGACGAGACAGGATTTTGGAATTACCTATGACCTGGAGGTGCTCAGACTTATCGACATTTTCCGCAAACACGACCTGAAGATAAACAGCGTGGTTGTGACCAGATATGAGGACGCTCCGGCAGTAAATATGTTCATCAACAAGCTGGAAAGACGTGATATCAAAACCTACAAGCATTTCTTCACCAAGGGCTATCCTACAGACGTGGAAACGATAGTAAGCGAGGAGGGCTACGGTGCAAATCCGTACATAGAGGTGACAAAGCCGCTCGTCGTGGTTACAGGACCCGGCGGAGGCAGCGGCAAGCTTGCGACCTGCCTGTCGCAGCTCTACCACGAGTACAGGCGGGGAACGAAGGTCAGATACGCAAAATTTGAAACCTTCCCGATATGGAACATTCCGCTCAAGCATCCGGTAAACATAGCATACGAGGCGGCAACAGCCGATCTGAAGGATGTAAATATGATAGATTCCTACCACCTGGAGGCGTACGGCGAGATGGCGGTGAACTACAACCGCGATCTTGAGGTTTTTCCGGTAGTAAAACGAATAATAGAGAAAATCACGGGCGAATCGGAGTATCTTTCGCCGACCGATATGGGCGTAAACAGAGTGGGCTTTTGCATCACGGATGACGATGTCGTAAAGGAGGCATCTGTGCAGGAGATCATCCGCAGGTTTATGATTGCAAAATGCGATTACAAAAAGGGCAAAATAACAGAGGAAGCTCTCGAACGCTCCGAGCTGCTGATGAAAGAGGTCGGGGCAGCGGTGGAAAACAGGCGTGTTGTCATACCGGCAAGGGAATATGCAGAGGAAAAACGCAATCAAGACAAAAAATATGTGAACGTAGTTGTTATGGCGATAGAAATGCCCGACGGTAGCATTGTCACGGGACGGAGCAGCAGACGTATGGTGGCGGCAGGAGCGGCATTGCTGAATGCGGTAAAACGTATAGCCGGCATACCGGACGACCTGTATGTGATCGCACCGAACGTTTTCAACAGCATACAGCAGCTAAAGGGCGAGGTTTTGCATCACGACAGGACAAGCCTCAATGTTGAGGAGATACTTACAGCGCTGTCAATATCCGCAGAAACCAACTCCTGCGCCGAAAAAGCAGTAAAAATGCTGGAGAAGCTTAACGGCTGCAAGGCACATTGCACCGCCATCCTCAGCGAAAGAGACGAGCAATCCCTCAAAAATATGGGTATAGACGTGACCTGCGACCCGGAATACCTGACAACAAACCTGTACTTCGCATAAAACACCGGGGGCCACCCATTCCAGGCTCCCCTTGATGCCCTGTGGATGCGGAGCCCTGCTCCGCATACGAAAAAATCTCCCTCGCAAGAGAGAGATTTTTCGCTTCCGGGCTATTCCGCGTGGCGGCGTTCCTCCAAGGCTCGCAAATTTTCCTCCTTCAGCTTGTCAGCCTCCACCAGCTTTTCGGAAAACTCAAACAGCCTGCCCTTGGAAAAAGGAGACAGAAGCCTGTAATTTTCCAAAAGCAGCTCATCATTTTCACCGTGTACGAGGGTATGCGATATCTCACTTATAAATTTGTCAGGGTTTGTTTCAAAGAGAAGCTCCATATTGATTCTGAAAACGCGAGCTATCATAAGCAAGCTCTGCGCATCCGGAACCCTGTTGCCAAGCTCGTACTGTGCGTAACCGGAGCGAGTAAGCCCCACAGCATCAGCCATATCCGCCTGACTAATATTTCGTATAACTCTCAAAAGCTTCAAATTTTGCGAAACCGCTTTCAGAGCAGAACTATCCATAACGGCGCAAACCTCCCTTGTAAATACACACGAAAAAATTTATATATACAACACCTTCATCACAACAAATTTTGGCACAAATTCGAGCAAAAGAACAGTCAATATTGCGACTTTTTGCAGAAAATTAGCAAAAAAACAAAATCTCTTTGCATAAGTCAAACATAGGAGCTCGATATGTAAAGAACGGGCAAAAAAACATAAAAAAGCTATAAAAGGGCTTTTCATTTTACTTTTTTGTGGTATAATAAAGACAAGACCAAAGTTAATTTTTTAACAAAATTAAAGGACTCATTAGCAAATATTACAAGGAGGCATTTTGAAATGAAAAAAATCGGTGTATTAGGAACAGGAACTATGGGTGCAGGCATCATTCAGGTTTTGGCGCAGAACGGATACGAGGTTGTTATGAGAGCAAGGAGAGAAAGCTCCGTCGAAAGAGGACTCGCTACCGTCAAGAAAAATCTGGATAAGATGGTCGCAAAGGAAAAAATCACTGCAGCTCAGGCAGAGGAGATTTTCGCAAGAATCCACGGCTCAACGGATATTAACATTATCGCAGATGCCGATCTCGTAATCGAAGCAGCTACAGAGGATATGGAAGCAAAGAAGGCTCTGTTTGCCGAGCTCGACAAGCTTTGCAAGCCGGAGACTATCATCGCAACCAACACCTCCTCACTGTCAATCACAGAAATAGCAGCAGCTACAGGCAGACCTGACAAGGTTATCGGAATGCACTTCTTTAACCCTGTTCCGGCAATGAAGCTTGTAGAAATCATCAAGGGTCTTACAACATCAGAAGAAACCAAGGCAACTATCTTAGAGCTTACCGAAAAGCTTGGCAAAACTCCGGTTGAGGTTGCAGAGGCTCCGGGCTTTGTCGTAAACAGAATCCTCATCCCTATGATCAACGAGGGTGTCGGCATATTGGCTGACGGCGTTGCGGATGCAAAGGGTATTGACACGGCTATGAAGCTCGGCGCAAACCACCCTATGGGCCCACTGGAATTGGGCGATCTGATCGGACTTGATGTTTGCCTTGCTATTATGGACGTTCTGTATAACGAGTACGGCGATCCTAAGTACAGAGCACACGTTTTACTCAGAAAGATGGTAAGAGCAGGCAAGCTCGGCAGAAAGACAGGAGTAGGCTTCTACGACTACACAAAATAAAAAAATCCGAGCAGAAGGAAAAATACATTTAGGGGAAAAAATATGTTTTACGAAATGACCATAGCAGGCTTGAAAAGAAAGCTGCCCTTATTTAAGGTTACAGATGAGCTGTATATCGCCGCATTTATTATGTTCAGCGATGTACAGATGACAGTGGCGGCTGCCGGCGAGCTGCTAAAAAAAGCCCCGGAGTTTGATATCCTGGTGACGGCAGAGGCAAAGAGCATACCACTGATTCACGAAATGGCAAGACAAGCAAATATGAATGACTATGTTGTGGCGCGCAAGGGAGCGAAAATCTACATGGAGGATATCATCACAACGGAAGTCGATTCCATCACGACCGACCATATCCAGACTCTTTGCATCGGCAAGAAGGAGATAGATATGATAAAGGGCAGACGTGTTTTGATAGTCGATGATGTTATCAGCACCGGAGAGTCCCTCAAATCCATAGAGCAGCTTGTGCAGCGTGCAGGAGGAAGCATAGTCGGCAGAATGGCAGTGCTTGCAGAGGGGCAAGCTGCAGACCGAGACGATATCATCTATCTCGAAAAGCTGCCTGTGTTCAACGCGGACGGCAGCATCAAATAGCCTAATCGCGATTTATGAGGATGTATACATATTCTAATGCTTCAAGCCTTACAAAAGTAAGGCTTGAGTCGTTTTTTGTGAGCAAAGGAAAAAAGAAAAGGAGCATATTGCGAAGAGTCACCGGTGCCGTACTGCTTGCGCCCCGTATAAGCGACGGAGCAAGCCGGAGGGAATATTCGGAGGAATAGTCGCATATAATCTGTCGAGGAGGCTTTGATGATGGCAGATTACATTGTAAACGGATATGCGTACCCTTCTGTCTCCGAGGAGACCCTGGACTGGTGGCTGCCCTCGCTCTCGTGGATTTCCGCCTTCAGCTACGGCTTTACGGTGGAGGGAGAGCTTATACAGCTCGAGGACAGCGGACTGATAGGTCCGGCAAATGAAGCAGGTGTGCGTCCGATGATGGTCTTGACACCCTTGGATGCAGAGGGGAATTTCAACGACAACACAGCAATAAGGATTTTTGAAAGTGAGCAGGCAAAGGAACGACTCATATCCAATATAGAGGCAAATATAGAGCAAAAGAATATGGGCGGTGTCGATTTTGATTTTGAGTATTTGGCGGCGGATTATGCCGGTATCGCCAATCAACAATGTACGAAGGGTGTTGGAATTTGGCATATCGCAGATTCCTTCAAAAAAATTTTGATGGGAATGAGCAACTACGGCTACAATTGGAGACTGCCGTTTGTGCAGGGCGAATCAAAAGCCGAGAAGCTGACAAACTACCAGGCTGCGGCGCGGGCTGAATATTACGGCGCAGTCATAGAATACGACAGCCAAGCACAGGCTCCTTTTTTTACGTACACGGCAGCAGACGGAGCAGAACACATCGTCTGGTTTGAAAATGAGCAAAGCTGGCAGGCGCGGCTGGCATTGGTCGGAGAATACGGACTTGCGGGTGTGAGCATCTGGAACATAATGCACATTTTTTACGGTGGAATTTAGCATATAAAAAACTTTACAGCAAACGCAGAAGATGGTAAGATGTATCCATTGACCAGCGCAAGAGGGGGATAAACATAGCAATGACAAGGAATACCGAAAGAGAAGCTGCCGCAGAAGTCAAGGCTCAATCACAGCAGAGTGCTGACGAGGGGCTGAAGCTGAGCAGCCGATTTAAGGAAAACGTTATTTTGGTGATACTGGGGGCAACACTGCTTGTCGCACTTCCCAACCTACAGACGGTGGCAAAGGGCGCAGGCGTGTTGATTGGACTGATTATGCCGCTGATAGCAGGAGGAATCATAGCATTCATACTGAATGTTCCTATGAATTTTTTTGAGAGAAGGATAGACCGCATTTGTGCAAAGCAAGTCGGCGGAGGCAGCGAGCGGGCATCGAGGCTTTTGCTGCGCTTCAAAACAGCCATAAGCATGATCGTTACGCTGATTTTGTTTGTGCTTGCTTTAATTTTTATAGGAAATGTCATATTTCCGAATATGATAGAATCAGGCAAGAAAATCGTAGAAATTGTCAAAGAAAATTACCCGACGTGGATTGCGCTTGCAGAGAGTCACGGCTTTGATATGAGCACGGTCAACAGTCGACTGGAGAAGCTTGACTGGGACAGCATTATCCTGAGCATACGGGACAACAGCGGAAAAATACTGTCTACCGCAGGGCAGGCGGCCACGGGAGTGTTCGGCGTGCTCGGAAACATACTTTTCGGTTTGATTTTTGCGATATATATTCTGTTGAACAAGAAAAAGCTCGCCAGACAGGCAAGGCAGCTTGCATACGCGTATCTGAGGAAGGAATGGGCAGATGAGCTCTGCGACATTGCAGGCCTGGCATACAAGACCTTCTCGAGCTTTCTGTCGGGACAGTGCCTTGAGGCGGTGATATTGGGAACGATGTTCTTTGTGACCCTGTTTGTGGGCGGCTTTCCTTATGCCGGGACAATCGGTGTTGTTATCGGCTGTATGTCGCTGATACCGTTCGTAGGTGCGTTTATAGGACTTGCGTTCGGGGCATTGCTGCTCGCGGTGGAAAATATAAGACAGGCATTTTGGTTTGTCGTGATTTTCTTCATCATACAGCAGATAGAGGGGCACATCGTCTATCCGAAGGTGGTCGGCGGCTCGGTTGGACTGCCGGCATTATGGACACTGTTGGCGGTTGTTGTCGGCGGCAAGGTCTCGGGAGTGTTCGGAATAATAGCCTTTATACCGCTTTTCTCGGTCATATACGCACTTGTGCGCAGAAGCGTGTACGGCAGGCTGAGCAGAAAGGGGCTTCGGATCTGAGGCAGGCCTGGAAATCCGACCGCTCAGAAAAAAATCAATTAGTTCAAATCTTTTGATTGCATTCCCATCAAAAATGTGATATGATATTGTCTGTTCGGTAGACAAGGCAACCCAAATGCGTGTATCGCCGATCAAAAGACAATATGCGGTCGTGGCGGAATTGGCAGACGCGCACGGTTCAGGTCCGTGTGGGAAA
>CAZQSP010000006.1:0-25511 GCA_964596085.1 uncultured Oscillospiraceae bacterium | reverse complement strand
GTCTGACTGCCCGGGTCGGTCGGTACTGTCGTTCCGTCCGGATTGTAATTAGGATCCTCCGGATCATCTATTATATCGGGATTTTCCGTTCCCGGCAGCTCGCCCTCGCCGTCAGGTGTTACGTTTTCCTCTATATCGTCCTTCTTGCTTTCTCCCTCTTTTTCGTTTTCTATCTCGTTATTCCTTCTTGCTGCCTCGATTCTGGCTGCAATCTCGCCGCTTATCGTATTTACGATTGCAGACGGCACATAATCGCTCTGTCCGAACACATCTTGATGGAACTGTATGGTGTTATTTGCCATATTGCTCGGAAAAACATACGAAACCTTGTTTATACTGCCCGTAGTCCACTGATACGGCCAGCCCGCTCCCGAGGATATCGAGTAGCTCGGCAGTCTGATTCCCAGTGCCAGGATATCGTTCATCTTCAGATTTGTCTGCACCTGCGGAACCGCCATATCTATTATTCCTTTTATTTGGCTGAAGGACATAGCTTTTACCTTGTCCAGAACTTTCATTACGACTATACGCATTCTTTCGGTACGCTTAAAGTCATCGCCTACGCCCTTACGTATTCTGCCGTAGGAAACCGCCTGTACGCCCTCCAGTGTCTGTGTTCCCGCACTCTGCACCAAATTATAGTCCTTGCGTCCGATGTTGTTTGCTGTCTGCTTCGTGTATTTGTTGAGCTGCTGTATCTCGTAATCCTGCACATCTACCGTAATACCTCCAACGGCATCAACCACATCCGCAACAGTCTTGAAATTAACTACTATATAGTTACTGAGATTTATGTCCATCGCCTGATTGAGAGATTTCATCGTCATCTCCGGTCCCCCGTAGCTGCAGGCGTGGGTTATCTTATCATAGGTTTGGGTGTCGCCGAGCTTCAAATAGGTATCTCTGTATACCGAGGTCAGCTTGACATCATAGGTATCCTTGTTGATGCTTGCAATCATAATCATATCGCTTCGCGTTCCGGCAACATTATCCATATCACGGCTGTCAACGCCCAAAAGCAGTATGTTGATGTAGCCGTCAACGTCTACCAAGGATAAATCGTAATCGTCGGGTGTCGGCTCGTGCATTTCGCTCACGAGGCCTCCCATATAGCTATATACCGCTATACCCACAATCAGCACCGCCAAAACAAGCACCAGAACCACAAGCAGCGTGATCTTCTTCCATGTCTGCATCTCCTTGATGCGCTGTGTCAGGCTTTTTTTGCTGTCGGCTCCGCTGTGCTTCCCGGAAAAAATCGACTTTTCTTTCTTTTCTGCTCTGCTCATTGCTCAAAAATCCCCTTGCCTTTCTTTTTTTTGTTTTCATCTTCTTCAAGCGTTTGCTTGTAAAAAGCTATCGCCGAATCTATATCGCTGTCAAAGAGGAGCTTGCCCTGCCTCATTACGAGCCCGCGCTTGCAGAACTGCTTTGCCACGCTTGTCGAATGTGTCACAAACAAAAAAGTGACTCCCTCCTCATTGACAATTTTGTTGATTCGCTCCACACATTTCTTCTTAAATTCGCTGTCACCTACGCTGAGTGCCTCATCAACTATCAGTATCTCAGGCTTTATGCTCGAGTTTATCGCAAAGCCGAGCCTTGCCTTCATACCGCTCGAATATGTCCTCGTCGGCTGGTCGATGTAGTCTCCCAAATCCGCAAAATCTATTATATCATCCTCAAGCCCTTTGATTTCCTCATTGGACAGTCCCAGAAGCTGCCCTCTGAAAAAGATGTTTTCTCTGCCCGTAAATTCCGGATCAAAGCCTGCCGTAAGCTCAAGCAGTGCGCTCACTCTGCCCTCCACCGTTATCTCGCCCGATGTCGGATATGCGACTCCGGTTATCATTTTCAGTATCGTCGATTTTCCGGCACCGTTCTTCCCGAACAGTGCCACAGCCTCTCCCTGTTTTATCTGAAAAGAAAGCTCGTTAACCGCAATTTTCTTTTTGTATTTTGTTTTCTTGCTAAAAATCGCTTTGAATCGTTGTTTATCACTCTTGAACAGCTTATAAAGCTTCGTGACGTTCTTAAATTCTATGACTGTTTTGTCCATATTCAATCTCCATCATTCCTTTGTAAACGCTGCATCTATCGGTCGTCGCCGACCGCCGCTTCATTCGCTCGAGGATCCTACAGAATGTCCGGTATATCCTTCTTGAGCTTCTTGTACGCCCAAAGCGCCAGAGCCGACATTGCGATGAAAGCTATAGCAAAATTAGCCAGTTCTGTCGGGTTTTCCCAGAACCATACGTGCTTGATAAGTACATTGCGGTAGCCGTTTACTATCAGCGTTACCGGATTAAACAGCAGTATTGCTCTTATCCAGTCCTGACTGATTGAGGCGGCATCGTACAAAATTCCGGAAAGCCAAAAGAGTGCCTGTACCAGTGATTTTACGAGGTTCAGAAAATCCTTGCTGACCGCCGAAAGGACTCCTGAGAACAGTCCCCATACCGTAAAAAACATAAACATCATAAGCATATATACCGGAAGCTGTAAATAATATATCGTCGGCATATAACCGAAGCCTGCATAAATTGCTGTCAATATCAGCATCAGGCCCAAATGCACGACAAAGTTAGCCATGCTTATAAATGTCGGTATGGTCGATATAGGGAATTTTATCTTTGTGACCAAATACTTGTAGCGTCTTATGGAGTTTGCACCGCCCGTAATCATATCACGCATATAGAACCACGGAATCATACCTGCGATGAGCCACAGGAAAAACGGGTAGCCGTCCACATCGCCGCCCTTTCTGAGTCCGAGCGTGAACGCAAACCAGAAAACAAAAATCAGTATCGCCGGTCTTATTATCGCCCAAGCCCAGCCCAAAACTGCGCCGCTGTAGGTCTTTTTCAGATCAGACTTTGCCAGCTTGCCAAGCTGCCTGCGATATGAAATATGATCCTTTAGTATTTCTTTTAATGTACTCAAAACTTTCTCCTCTCGAGAAGCCTATTTTCTGTCCGGAAGGTGTACAAGCGTACGGTTTTTCTTCTTGTCATAGCCGTAGTAGCGTTTCTTGCCTTCCAGCTTGCTGAGCAAATACTCTCTCGTAGGCTTAGTGTATTTTTCGACAGCGGGATAATCCGGAAAACGATTGATCTCCGGGAATTTTATTCCATCGTTTGTCACTGCCAAATCGACACCGAAAAATTCAAGCTGCTTGATGGAGCGTGTCACATCGAGCACCTGTTTTTTTACCTCATCCCAATGCGGCAGATAGCCGTCGATCGGCACTCCCGTGTCGGGGTGTATCGGGCAATCCTCTATCGAATTGCTGTGTACTATCTTTGCATCGTGGAAATGTCCCGTTTCCACATCTATGGTCGCAGTCATACCTCCGGCGCCTACATTGTCAACCGCACCGGTCGCCTTGGAGCCGAATCTTACATACGCATTGCCTATCTGCGGCTCAATTCCGTCCTTCTTGAACACTATCATTCTGACGGTGTTTACCGCTCCGTCATATACCGCCTTCAGCTCGTCGCACATATTGATGTATTCGGTAACAAGATATTGGTTGTTTATATCCTCGAGTATGTCCAAAACCTGCTGACGGCTCACTTCCTTGTAGTTGAGCTGATATTTGCCGTTCTCGCAGGTGAATTTGTAGAAGCCGTCACCGTGCGAGCCCTCGTCCGGCTTGAGTGCAAGCACGCCCTTTTCCTCTGCAAGTCTGAAGATGTCGTCGAAGGAGTTTGTATAGCCCTCCGGCAGATCCATCATTGATATAACCTTGTTGTTTCCGTTCTTACATATTATATGATAATAGTATTCCGGAAAGCATTCATTGTAATCCGAGCATACATATTTTACGGTAATCTTGTCCTCCATCCACTTCCTGTACTTAGGATTGATATGACGGAGCCATTTATATTCAAAATCGGAAATATATTCGCCGTAGTTTTCCTCTGTAACCCCGTATTGAGGGATTCTGTACGAGAGAAAGCCGTGTCTGTATGCCCAAAGCTTTTGACGCAGGCTTGTCTCCTTGTTCGTTGTCAGATCCTTCCATACATCGCCTATCCAGCGAATGCTCAGATACGGTATCAGACCCTTTGGATAAAACAACCTCGCAAAGCCTGCTCTGACCTTGAGCTTGACCTTCTTGGCGCCCCTTTGCAGGCGAGTGCCGCCCTTTGCGTATGCTTCCTTCTTCTGCGCCACCTTGCGGAACAGATATGCGCTTGTTTCCCTGCTGAACGGCTTGCAGGTAGGATAATCGGGCTGATTCATCATTGAGGTTATCTTGAAGCCGTCCTCGTTTATGACTATTTGCGCGCCGAAGAACTCAAGCTGAGGCACGAAAATGCAGAGTCTGTATATTACATCCTTTATCTCGTCCCAGTACGGTATAGGCTTGCCTCTCCATGTGCCGTTTTTCTCGTCGGCAGGCTCTGCCTTGATGTCCCTGTAGCGGTCATCGTCCATGTCCTGCTCCTCAAGACTGTCGGCTTTTCTCTGTTCAAGAGTTCTGACAGGCCTTCTCTCATATTCGTCAAATACAAAAAACGCGTCTCCGATGAGCGGGTTGTCACCGAATTCGTTGAAAACTATGAGATTCAGCACAGCATTGTCAACGATTTCGCTTGTTCCTACCTTTTCCTTTATTACAAGTGTGGAATTGAACAGGCAGAGTCTTTCTGTCAAGCTCTCTGCCGTGAGCCTTTTGTCATCAAGCCAAAAGCTGTCATCGTGATATGCAAGAGTAGATGCGGAAGCTCCGTTTGCCGGTGCAAGCGTAAGCTCGCCCTTCCGCTTTATGAACTCAAGCAGCTCCTCAAAGCTGCAGCCGAGACTGTCATCAGCCAGAGGCGTTATTACGCTTTCATCATAACGCTTGCTTATCTGATAATATATCGTCGGCATATAGCTGCGGAAGGGCTTGAAAATAGTATGAATCGTAACCTTGTCCGTTATCCACTTGCTGTAGGTGCCGTTAAGCGGTCTGAGATATGCATAGTCCCTTGCGGAAATGTAATCTGCGACATTTTCGTCATTTATACCCAGCTTTGCCACCTGCTCAGGCATAAAGCCGTGCTTGATCGCCCAGCTTGTCTCCTTGCGGCTGAAACCGTAATTTCTCGTTTTGTGTCTGTAAACCTCGCGAACCCAACGTCTTGCTTCACCGCCCGTAAAGCCTCTCGATGTCGGACCCAGTGCCAGGGCGTTAACCACCAATTTCTTCAATCCCATTATCTGTCCTTCCTCCTGTTATAGTCCTCAGGGGAGTTAAAATCCTCTGTTCCGTCCTGTAGTAAAACGAATTTGCCGGCGATTTTCTTTCCGTCAAGCGGCAGTCCCATAAACGAGCTGTAAACCTGCCAGCCTATACATTTTTTAAGCTTGCCCTCCACAAAGAGCTGCCTTACACGCTCGGTGTGTGCTCTGAACAGCTCTCCGTCCGCTATCTTTACGGCCACTATCGCACGTTCATTGCCGAAGAAGAGTATGTCCTGCGCTTCTGCGTGTGTGATGGCTTTCACTGCTTCCTCCGAGTAAAATGTGTCCCCGTAAAGAAAGCATATGTTGTCTGCTATCAGCTCCCTCGTAAAGCGATCTATTTCCAGTTGATTGTTCTTGGGCTCATATCTGAGCGCACCCTCAAACTCATATCTCGGATCGTGAGATGTGATTATGACCTCACTCTCAGGGTCATTTTTTTTGAGCAGGCGAACCGTTCTTCCCAGCAGTGTCTCACCGCCTATTTCTATCAGATGCTTGGGCTTGTCTTGGTAATTGCCCCATCTGGTACCCTTGCCGTCTGCCATAATAATATATTTCATAATCTTCCTCTTACTTTATAACTCCGTGAGCGCGATAGAAGTCACCAAGCTCTGCATTTCTCTGTCCGCCCCAAAGCTGTATTATGTTTACTCCCGAGGAGGTGTTTGCCTCTATGATGCAATGTCCTTCCTCCGTTATAAGTATATCCCATGCGATAAAGTGCATATACGGAAGCTTGTTCGCAAGAGCGAGCATATCCTCCTTCAGCTTCTGCCAGCCCGGTACCTGTACGCCCTCTATCGGCGCACCCGAATCCGGGTGAAGCTTATACACATTGCGGTTGTGCAAGCACCTTGCCTCGCTCAGTATGCCCGTATCGAGGTCAATTTTGGAAACCAGGCCCCCGCGACTCCCGTTATCCACAGGAATTGTCTCCTTGGTGCCGATACGCTGAACCGCGAAAAACACCTTGAACTTATGCGTTTTCGGATCCTTTAGGGTTATGAAGCGTATCGTGTTTACCGTCTTATCGTAAATTTCATCGAGATAGTGATGCTGCTTCATAGCCTCGCTGAGGAACCAGTCATCGTGCTTTTTCAGGTAGCTGATAAAATCATCCTTGCTTATAGGCTTCAGGTCAATGCACGGTGTATCCTTTTCGTAGTCGTAGCTCATAATTACCACACCGGTACCCTTGCCCTTGCCGTAAGGCTTGAAGAAGTAGCTTCCCTTGTCCTTCAGCAGCTTCAGTGCATCCTCGTACTCCATTGCCACGCTTTCAAAGCTCGAAAGCTGTCCTCTGTTTTTTATCATATAGCTCTCGGGTACTCGAACGTACTGCTTGAGTATCTCTGCCGATGCGATCTTGTTGTTACACACAAAATCGAAGGGCTCGTTGATATATCTGGAACGGTACCAGTCGAACTCCGACAGATACTCGCTCCTGTCGTTGTGGTCGAAATCGTAGAGCATCCACTGGTCGGCAAGAAAGCCTCCGCATATATTAGCTCTGATTTTTTTGTAAAACGGGCATTTGAAGTGATTTTTCGCAAAAAGTATTCTTCTGAAATACAGAAGCACCAGCTTCATTTTCTTGATTGCCCATCTTGTGAATTTGAAAAAATCCATATTTGTCCTCGTTTCGTAATTCCGTGTTTCCTGTGTCTCGGCGGCAGCTTTGGTGCCTGCGCCGCAGCTTCAGGCTTGTTTGGTGTTCGCCAGTATCAGCGAAGCTATCTGCTCCGTCGATGTCCCAAGTCTCTCCGGCAGATAACGTCTGCGATAGCTGTCCAGGGCCTCCTGCTCGTATTCGCCCGAGCGCAGCTTCTCCGTCAGCTCCCGTGCCGTGCGGAATACGCAGCCCGGCATCTGTGTGAACAGATCTATATTCATACCGTTTTTCTGACGGTATTCATCATAATCGTAAACAAAATAGTAGGTCGGCTTGTTCAGCACCGCTGCTTCTATGGCTATCGCCGAATAGTCGGTAATCAGGCAGTCGCAGGCGGCCAAAAGCTCTGCCGACGAAAATTCCGGACAGGTGTATATCCCCCTTCTTTCGTCCTCGTTCAAATCATCAAGGCTTATCCTCTGATTCGGATGCCCCTTGATGACAAGAGCAAGCTCGCTGTCATCATCTGCTATTTCGGACAGCCCCTGCCATCTGAGTTCAATGCCTCTGCGGAAGGTCGGAGCGTACAGCAGCAGCTTCTTTTCCGCAAACTGCGGATATCTTTCGAGCACAGCCCTTCTGTTAGCCTCTGCCGTCTCGAGCAAATAGTCTATTCTGGGAAGTCCGCAGTTGACAAGCTTATCCTCAGTGGTGCCGAAGGATTGACAATAAAACGGATTCCAAGCCTTGCCGCCGGCAATTATATAGTCGTAGCCCTTGTGCATCCGCATCAGGCGTGCGGTCTGTGCATCTCTGCCTGATTCCTTCCCCAACGTTTGATATCCCGATTGCTTGATCTTGCCGAGTGCGTGCCACATTTGTATAACCGTCAGCTCTTTTTTGTGCTTGAGCAGGGAGACTGCAGGCCAGTATGCATCAAGCACGCAGACCGAGGATGTCGCCATATGATACATGCTTCGGAGTGTTGAAGCCGCAAAGGACAGCATTCCTCTGATGCCGCCGCTGCCCGCGCCCTCCAGCCTATGACAGATGCTCACTATTTTTATGCTCGGTGCCCGCCGCCTTAGCTCCTCCTGCACCAGTCTGAAATCCGTCGTCAGACTGTCGGACTGTCTGCTCAAAAACAGAAGCTTGTTGTTCTGCGTAGGCAGCAGCTTCAAAATCGCATATATCGCACTCAGACAAAAGCGCATTATGTAAATTGCAGCCTTTTTCATCTCCGTATCAGTTCTCCGTCAAATCGTTTGTTCCTTGAAGCTTAGACCGCCGCATCCGCTCTGCCCGGGCTTGCCGACTGCAAATGTACACAGCAATCCTATCATAATAATTTACCATATTCCCGACCTTTTGTAAATGACTTTGCTGATTTTTCATCCGCTTTTCGCATGGAGATAACATCAGAATAAGAAAATGGCGGAGCAAGGCTCCGCCCCGGAGCAGTGCCCCGAACACACTGTCCCTTGTATTTACCGTTTCGGGGATTTTGGGTTGAATATCAGTGCCACGATATATCCGAAGCTTATCGCAACCGCTATCCCTGCGGCGGTCGCCTTTATCGGCCCTGTTATCGCCTCGAGAAAGCCCTTCTCTGCCCCCTCCATCGCACCCTTTGCCAAATTGTAGCCAAAGCCCGGCAAAGGTACGGTGGCTCCGCTTCCTGCCAGCTCCACTATTGGCTGATACAGCCCGAGTGCCTGCAGCACAACCCCCGTCATAACGAGGATCACCAGTATCCTGGGTGCGGTCAGCTTGGTACTGTCCATCAGTATTTGTCCCAACGCACAAAATGCGCCACCTATTACAAATGCCCATACGTAATCCATTATTCCACCTCCAAGCAGACCGCGTGTGCGATACCCGGTATACTCTCGCCCTGGAACGGCGAGAGCGTAGACAGGAGTGCGCCGGTTGACATTAGCAAAAGCCTTTTATACTGACCGTCCTCCAGCTTTTTCAGAAGGCTGCCCGTTAGCACCGCAGCAGAACAGCCGCAGCCGCTTCCGCCTCCGTGTACGTCCTGATCCCTGCTGAAAAGCATCGTTCCGCAGTCATCGTAATGGCTGAACACCTTTTGCGAGGCAAGCCCGGCATCGACCAACAAATCGCTCATAATGTCCTTGCCTATATACCCCAAATCGCCTGTGACCACCAAATCATAATAGTCGATATCTCTGCCCGTATCCTGAAGGTGATTAAGCAGCGTGTCCACCGCCGCAGGCGCCATTGCCGCACCCATCTGGTTTACATCCTTTATCCCCGCATCTATCACCTTGCCTACCGTCGCTTCCGATACACATATTCTCGTCATTGTCTCTGACAGCCGCTCAGCCTGCTCGGAAACCACCACCGCACCGGCTGCGGTCGCTGTCCACTGCGCTGAGGGCGGTCTCTGATTTCCGTGCTCGACCGGCATACGGAACTGCCTCTCCGCCGTGCAAAAATGGCTTGATGCGCCTGCCAGCACATTTGCCGCAAAGCCGCCGTCAACGAGCATGGAGCTCATCACCAGCGACTCCGTCATAGTCGAGCAGGCACCGTAAAGTCCCAGGAACGGAATGTGCATATTGCGCGCCGCAAAGGATGAGGACATAAGCTGATTTACCAAATCGCCGCTCAGCATTACATCTATTTCATCCTTGCGTAGCTGCGCCCTCCGGCACGCCCTGCTCATCGCCTCCTGGAGCATCTTCGACTCAGCCTTTTCCCAGGTTTTTTCACCGTACATATCGTCCTTGAGTATCTCGTCGAAGCAGCCTGCCAGGGGTCCCTCCCCCTCTTTCATTCCGACCACGTTTCCTCGTCCTATGATGTACGGTCTGTATTCAAAGCGCATAGTCTGCGCGCCTATCTTCTTTCTTGCCATATTACCTCCGTCCTCTGCATTTTACGCATTTTCACCTTTATCATCTTATCAGATATATCAGCCCGACCAAGGTTGCCGCAGTTATTCCGCAGACAAGAACCGGACCTGCCACACTGAAAAGCTTTGAGCCGATTCCCAAAACCGGACCTTCTTTTTTGTATTCTATCGCAGGTGCTACCATCGAGTTAGAAAACCCCGTTATGGGCACAATAACTCCGGCACCGGCAAATTTTGCGATCACATCAAATACGCCCAGTCCGGTCAAAAGCTGTGCCGTCATTACCAGAGCAATCGTTACAAGGGTTCCCGCATCCTTCTCGGAAATACCTTTTCCTTGAAGATAGCTTTGAAAGGCAAATGCCACGCAGCACAGCGCACCGCCCGTAAAAAACGCTTTTAGGCAATTACTCACATATTTGGGTTTTGGCGTAAATTCCTTCGCATATTTTCCGTACGCCTTGGCTATCTCCTTCTTCTGCTTTTCCTGTTCCTTGTTTTTTTCCTCGCTGATTTGTATTTTCTCCATTTTTTTCCTCTCTCTGCGCCCTATCGCTGTTTTGCACCGTTTTCACGCTGCCGTCGCTTTTAGTATTTCCTTTTTGAAAAAATTATGCGATAATATACAGAAAGGAAAAACAAAGCAGAAAAAATAAAACGGAGATAAAAAATGGATAAAAAACGTAAATATATTTTGGCATCCGCCTCGCCTCGACGTATCGAGATGATGAGACGGCATGGAATCGAGCCGCTTATAATGCCTGCCTCAATCGAAGAAAACATACCGCCCAAGCATGGTATGTGTGAAACCGTAATGTTTTTGGCCCTAAAAAAAGCAAAAGCCGCAGAGAATGAATATCTCACGGCTCAAGGTGCCTCATTGCCTATTAACGATTCGCATTTGTTGAATGACACCGGGCAGCGACCTATCATACTTGCTGCCGATACCATCGTATACAAGGACGAAATCCTGGGTAAACCGCAAAATCGCGAGGACGCCCGCCGTATGCTTTCCTTGCTGCGAAACGACTCACACTATGTTGTCACCGGCTGTGCAATCGTCGAGGCCGGACAGCAAAGCTCACGTGTTTTCGCTGAGGTAACGGAGGTCTTTGTGAAGGATTTTTCGGATGAGGAATTAAATGCATACCTGGACAGCGACGAGCCGTATGACAAGGCAGGCGCCTATGCCATCCAGGGCGCATTCAGGCTTCACATTGATCACATTGTGGGTGACTACGACAATGTGGTAGGCTTTCCATGGAGCAGGATAGAAAGGGAACTGGATATGCTCCTGCGCAACGCTCCGATAAGCAAAGAATAAAGATAAAGAGAGCCTCTCCGAACGGAGAAGCCTCTTTTTTATGACTGTGCTTTGACTGCTACAGCAGCATTCTGTCGCTGTCTATGCTGAATTTTTCTATCAGGGCCTCTACAGTCATTTCACTGCGCTCGCGCCCCTCAAGCTCCATTGCTATCCTGCCGTTTTTCATAAGCAGGGTTCGATTGCCGTATTTGAGCGCATCCTTCATATTGTGTGTTATCATCAAGGTACACATCCCCTCCTGCGCCGCAAAGCTGTTTGTCAGACTCAGCACCTTCTCGGCTGCCGCAGGATCCAATGCCGCCGTATGCTCATCCAGCAGCAGCAGCTTCGGTTTTGCTATCACAGCCATAAAGAGCGTAAGTGACTGCCTCTGACCTCCCGACAGGAGCTTTACCTTTTCCGTCATACGATTCTCAAGCCCCATGTCGAGCATCGCAAGCTTCTCTCGAAACATCTCCCTGTCCCTCTTGGAAATGCCGATTTGCAGACCTCTGCTTTGGTTCTTGTAGTATGCTATCGCCAAATTCTGTTCTATCGTCATATCAAACGCAGTGCCCTTGAGGGGATCCTGAAAGACTCTGCCTATGTGTCTTGCTCTCTTATGCTCCGCCTGCTTTGTAATGTCCTCGCCGTCGAGCGTTATGCTGCCACTGTCCACAGAAAAAGCTCCGGCAATGCAGTTCAGCAGGGTGGATTTTCCTGCACCGTTATTGCCTATCACCGTCACAAAATCTCCCTCTCCGAGGCTGAGACTCACATCGCTGAGCGCAGTCTTTTCGTTTACGGTCCCGGCTCCGAACACTTTGCGTATTTTGTTGACCTCGAGGAGCTTCCTTTGAGTGCCGCCGGCCTTTGCTGCCCCGATATCGTTCGTCTTAATATTTATCTGCTCCGTCGTGCTCATCCTTGTGCAGCTCCTTTCTTCGTCTTTTTTTGTTTAAGTCTGAGGCTGCTGCCCTTTTCTCCCAGCAGACCCAGAGAAAGTGCAAGTGCCACTATGATTGCCGACACCAGCTTCATATCCGTTGTCTCCATACCCATATACAGTGCCTGTGCCATGATTATGCGGTATACCACCGCTCCCAGGGCTGCCGAAATAAGCTTTCTGAGCAGCGTTTTCGTGCCGAAAATAACTTCGCCCAAAATTACCGAGGCAAGTCCTATCACCATCATGCCCACACCGCTGTTTATGTCCGCAAAGGCTTGATTTTGCGCAAGCATACCGCCGGCCAGGCCCACAAAGCCGTTGGAAACAGCAAGTCCCATAAGCTTCATATTGTCACAGGCTACGCCGCAGGCTCTTACCATGTCCTCGTTGTCGCCGGTTGCTCTGAACACAAGCCCCAGTCTGGTTTGCAGAAACAGGTAAAGCAGCGCTATAATCACTGCCAGTATGAGCAGGTTCATCACGATTCCCGCATATGTCGAGGGCATAATCGAATCTGCTGTTTTATATATGGTTTCGCATTTTGTCAGAGGAATGTTCGGTGTCTTTCCCATAATTCGCAGATTTACCGAATATGCTGCCATCATAACCAAAATCCCTGCCAAAATTGCCTGTATTTTCAGCCTTGTATGCAGCAGCCCCGTTGCCACTCCTGCCAAGGCTCCCCCCGCAAATGCGCCGAGCAATGCCGCAAAGGGATTGCCGCCGCCTGCGCAGATCACAGCCGATACGGCCATACCCGTCACGATAGAGCCGTCCACCGTCAGATCCGGCATATTCAGCGTTCTGAATGACAGAAATACTCCCAATGCCAAAACCGAATATATGAGTCCCAGCTCCACAGAGCCAAAAAGCGCGCCTAATGTCATCATAGTTTTTTCTCCTATACATTGTGTCTTATCGTATATCTCCCTCGACTATCCGAGCACGGCGGCTCTGTCCGCTACGCTCTGCGGAATCTGTATTCCAAGTGCTGCTGCGGTCGAGCTGTTGATATATACCTGCATATCGCTCATCTTTACTACAGGCATGGCTGCCGTGTCTGCACCCGCAAGCACCTGCGCTGCCATTTTCGCCGTTTCCCTGCCCAAAACCGTATAGTCTATGCCGTAGGTCGCAAGGCCTCCGTCGGCAACCATGGAATCTGCGCTTACATAGAACGGCACTCCTGCATTATTGAATATCTCTGTTGCAACTGCCATAGCGGAGGCTACGGTGTTGTCGATAGGCGAGTATATGATGTCCGCCTTGTCCGCAAGATACTGTGCCGCCTGCTGAACCTCTCCCGTGTTAGTAACCGTTGATTCCACCACTGCGTATCCATTTTTGTCCGCATAGTCGAGCAGTCCCTTGATTACAGAAGCTGAATTGTCCTCTCCTGCGCTGTAAAGTGCACCTATAGTCTTAAAGCCCGGGGTTATCTCCCTTGCAAGCTCCATTACCGCCTCTGCCGAAACCTCGTCCGAGGTTCCGCTCACATTGCCTCCCGGTGCATTCAAATCATCCACAAGTCCGGCATCCACCGGATCCGTTACCGCCGCAAATATAATCGGAATTTCCGTCGTTTCGCTCAGCACCGCCTGTGCTGCCGGTGTTGCTATCGCTATGATAAGGTCGCAGCCGCCCGAAACAAAGGTCTGTGCAATCGTTTTCATATTCGTCATATCGTTCTGACCGTTCTTATAATCTATTACAAGCTTATCGCCCTCGGCGTAGCCCTCCTCGGCAAGTCCCTCTATTATGCTCTCGCGAATCGTGTTGAGCGACGGGTGCTCTGTGAGCTGCAAAATCCCCAGCTTGAAGCTGTCGTCCGCTTGGCTCCCTCCCTGCGTGCCGTCTCCGCAGCCCGTCAGAGCTGCCGCTGCCAAAAGCATTGTCAATACAACTGCGATTGCTTTTTTCATTCTTCTTTTGATTGTCCTTTTCATGTCTTTCTCCTTCCAATTCATTCGTTTGACTCGGCTTTGATGCCTGCCGCTTTGAAATCGTTGGAGTGTCTCTGCCTTTAGGTTCTGCGCTTAAACCAAGCAAAAAACCTGTCCTTGAATTAAGCTCAAGGACAGGTTATATACCTGCGGTGCCACCTTGTTTGATTTCGCCGGTTCGTCAATGAGCTAAGCCGATTGTCCGAACTGCAAAATCCTCTCTGCAGAGTGCCGTCACACTCCTCTCCACTGACGCAGGAGTCTCGTCTCAGATACTTGCATGCTTGCTTTCCCCTCGCCCTCAGGAGCCCATTGTGCCGACCCGTCATCTGCCCGGCTTCCACCGTCCCGGGTTCGCTGTGAGATCGTAAATCGGTTTTACTTCTCCTTCAAAGGTTTGTATCAAATTTGTTTATTTATAGGTCAAGTATAGCATATTTTTTGTGTGCTGTCAACAACTTTCGGCAAGAAAACTTGCAGCCTGTGCCGGGCTGCTGAGCAGTGTGCTTCCCGTCTTTATTCCTCAAATACTCCGCTGATGTCTTCTCCGCTTTTTCTCGCTTCTTCCTCGAGCCTTGCTATCTCTGCAAGGTGTTTGTCGATTTCTGAGCAAAGCACTGCCAGCTTCGTATCGTCAAGCTCGCCCCCGTCTTTTCTTACTTCATATACGTATGCACCGAGTTCACACTTGGCTTCCTTCACCTTTCCTTTTTCGAGCATAATTTTGCCTTTAGCCTTGCCGTAATCAATCGTATCTCCTGCAACCTCGCTCACCTTGTTAGCAACCTTTCCTAATTTGTCCATAATTGCCATTATAAATACCTCCTGTTTTTTTTCAAATTTTATTCCTCTTAAATTGTACTTCAAATCCGTGAGCTTTACAAGTGCCTCGTTTTATTGATTTTTTGTTTTCGCCTGTAACATATAAGGCTTTTTTGCATATCATATTATAGTTTGCGGAGGTGAAAGGATGGGACTTGATACCAGAGAATTATTCGCAAGGCTTATACAATGCGAAGCCGGCGGCGAGGGTCTTGAGGGGATGCAGGCGGTTGCAAGCGTGATCATGAACCGTGCCACTGCCACGGAGGGCGAGTTTGGCAGAGTCAATAACGGCGGTGATGTTCGTGCTGTGATTACCCAGCCGGGGCAGTTTGTTTGCATGAGAGAGACTGTAAACGGCAGATACAATCCGCAGAATGTGTATAATATGGTGCCGACGGATGAGCACTATGATATTGCAGACTGGGCACTTGCGGGCGGCAGGCTGCAGGCTGCGGGCAACTCGCTGTTTTTTTTCAACCCATACAGCTCATCCTGTCCGCAATACTTTCCTACTGATGTAGGTGTCCTTTATAACCGTATCGGTGAGCATTGCTTTTATGCACCGACGGCGAAATATCCAAATACATAGGAGGTATAATTATGACAGCTTGTGGTATGAATCATGTTACACCCACAATGATCAAAAACGGTCAGATGAGCATCGGTGATAAAATTATTTTGGAGAACGATATCCCCGTAGGTGCAGAAATTGCAGCTTCGGCGAATGCTATGGTCGAGGCTGAGCTTCCGGAGCCTACCGTCAGCGAGGTCTCTGCGGAGGCTGTAGAGGAGGCTGCTGTCGAGACTGCAGCTGCCTCGATCTCCGCTGAGGCTACAGACGACGGCGCAGAGCTTGAGGCTCTCAGCTACGGCATGGGCAATGTTTCGAGAAGCACAGGCAGCGGCGAAGCAAGCGTTCAGGCACCGCCGCCGAACTGGCCTAACCGCCCCGATCCTCTGCAGTATGCCGGCGAAAGCAGAAATCTCATCAGCTATCCGCGTATGACCAACTATTTCCGAGACTCAGTCAGCCTCAGCGATTCCTCTGATACACCGAGCTTTACGGTACCGAGCAATCCGATGACACCGCCCGAATATACGCAAACCCTGGACTACGATTCTATCCAATATATGAACGGCTTTCTGCGCACACAGATCGGTCGTTTTGTTCACCTGGAGCAGCTTGTCGGCTCCAACACCATCGAGGATCGCGAGGGCTTTCTCGTAGGTGTCAGCAACAACTACATTTTGCTTCAAGAAATCGGAACCGGCAACATAATGACCTTTGATCTTTTCTCCATCAAGTTTGTCTACATTTACTATGAGGATATTCCGAGACCTCAGTCACCGGCATAGCTTCCTCAAAATACGGCGAAAACAAAATCTCCGAGCCGCGGACATATAATATGTGCGGCCGGAGATTTTTTTGTCATTTTTTTGCATTGCAGCCTGTATAAATCTGTGTTTGACTTGTGATTTTACGCTACAGCACCAGACGTGTTACCGCCTCAGCAGGCTTTCGTATCAGCTTTTGCAGCTCCATAAGCCTTGCGCTGTCCATGGCGGGAACACCCTTCAGTCTGTATGTGATGCCGAGCCTGCCGTACTTTTCGACAGCCATAGTGTGATAGCCGAGCAGCTCCACCTTGTCGACAAAACGAACTTTTTTCATAAATTCGTTCAGTGCCTCCATATCCTCGGGTGTGTCGTTGATGTCCGGCACGACGACATGGCGCACCCAAACGTGCTTTTTGTGCGAGTTTATTATATCTATAAGCTCAAGCAAGCTTTCCTGCGAACGCCCCGTTATTAGCTCGAAACGCTCAGGCTCGGGGTGCTTGATGTCCAAAAGCACCAAATCACAGGTTTTTATTACCTCCTCGGTATGCTCGTCCACATAGGCTCCGCTGGTATCCACCGCACTCTGTATATTCTCCCTGTGAAGTGCGTGCATAGCCTCGGCGAGAAATTTCCCCTGTAGCAGAGGCTCTCCGCCGCTGAAGGTCACTCCGCCCTTGCCTCCGTAATACGGTTTGCCGCGGAGTGCCCAGTGTACCACTTCCTCTACCTCAATTTTTTCACCGCCGTTTTCCGTCCACGAGTCCGGATTGTGGCAGTACAGGCACCTTGCCGGGCACCCCTGCATAAAAAACACAGTTCGGATGCCCGGTCCGTCTACGGCACCAAAGCTTTCTATAGAGTGAATTTTACCTATCATAATTCATCTGCCCTCTGAAATCACATTTTGCTGCACTCACTCTGACTTACCGGGATTTTTTGCGCAGCTCCGTCCGCCGACGGCACCGTCGCTTTATCTCAAGCTCCCGGGTTTAGATGGACTCATGGAAGGTTCTTGCGATAACCTCTTTCTGATGTGTCTTGGAAAGTGCGTTAAATCGAACCGCATAGCCGGATACTCTGACTGTAAGGTTAGGATATTTGTCCGGATTCTCGTATGCATCCTCGAGCACAGCCCTGTTCAATACGTTGACATTCAGGTGGTGTGCACCCCTCTTAAAATATCCCTCGAGAAGTCCTGCAAGTATATCTGCTCTTTCCTCCGGATCCTTTCCGAGTGTTTCCGGCGTTATGGAGAAGGTGTTGGAAACACCGTCCTGGCAGGTATCCCAATCTATCTTGGACACGGAGTTGAGCGATGCGATAGCACCGTGGCTGTCTCTTTGATGCATAGGGTTTGCGCCCGGTGCAAACGGCGTTCCCGCCCTTCTTCCGTCAGGTGTGTTGCCTGTCTTTTTACCGTACATAACATTGGATGTGATGGTAAGTACGGAGAGGGTATGTACCGCATTTCTGTATGCAGGGTGCTTTCTGAGCTCCTCAATGGTTCTTTCTGAAATCTTTACGGCAATTTCATCAACTCGGTCGTCATCGTTGCCGTACTTAGGGAACTCTCCCTCTGTTCTGTAGTCAACGATTACTCCGTTCTCATCTCTGATCGGGTATACCTTGGCATACTTGATTGCGGAAAGTGAGTCAGCCGCAACGGAAAATCCCGCAACACCGAAAGCCATCAAACGCTTCAGCTCCGAGTTAAGAAATGCCATCTGTGAGCTTTCGTAATCATATCTGTCGTGCATGAAGTGGATAATGTTCATTATATTTACATACAGCTCGCACAGCCATGCAAGATATATATTGAATCTTCTCCACGCATCCTCGTAGTCGATAGGACCGTCGCCGACAGGCTCCATCTGCGGTCCCACGTGTTCGCCCGTTCTTTCGTCTATACCGCCGTTTAATCCGAGCAGCAGTATCTTTGCAAGATTGCATCTTGCGCCGAAGAACTGGATCTGTTGTCCCATCTGAATTGCGGATACGCAGCAAGCGATGGAATAGTCCTCGCCGTAGAACGGTCTCATTTTGTCATCGTTCTCGTACTGAATCGAGTCTGTGTCTATGGAAACCTGCGCACAGAACTTCTTGAAGGGCTCCGGCAGCTTTTCCGACCAAAGCACGGTAAGGTTCGGCTCCGGTGCCGGTCCCAGGTTGTATAGGGTCTGCAATACTCTGTAGGAGTTCTTGGTTACCTTATGTCTGCCGTCCATGCCGACACCGCCGATCCCCTCTGTAATCCACATCGGATCGCCGCCGAACAGCTCGTTGTACTCGCTGGTTCTCAGATGTCTTGCCACTCTCAGCTTCAGGATATAGTCATCCACAAACTCCTGTATCTGTTCTTCTGTGTATGTACCGTTTGCAAGGTCTCTTTCTGCGTAAATATCAATGAAGGTGGAGGTTCTGCCTATTGACATTGCGGCGCCGTTTTCCTCCTTGATGCCTGCCAGATATGCAAAGTATGTCCACTGAATGGCTTCCTTTACATCCTTTGCAGGTCCGGAAATGTCGAAGCCGTAGCTTTCTGCCATCTTCTTGATTTCCTTGAGTGCGGTAATCTGATTGCTTACCTCCTCCGCAGTTCTGATGTTTTCTTCGTTCATCACGTGTCTGGAAGCAATCGCCTCGTGATCCTTTTTCTTTTCCTCTATAAGGTAGTCGATACCGTACAGTGCTGCACGTCTGTAGTCGCCGATTATTCTGCCGCGACCGTACGCATCCGGAAGTCCTGTGATGAAGCCGAGATGTCTTACCTGCCTCATTTCCTCGGAGTACGCCTTGAATACACCATCGTTGTGCGTGGTTATATAGTCAAACATATTATCAATTTCCTTAGGAAGCTCCTGACCGTACTCCTTTACTTCCTCTCGCACCATCTTGATGCCGCCGAACGGGCAGATTCCGCGCTTTAGAGGCTCATCTGTCTGCAAGCCCACGATGATGTCCTTGCCCGGCACGATATATCCCGGACCAAATGCGTTGATGCGCATAATTCTGCTCGCATCGACCTTTAATGTGCCGCCTGCCTTTCTTTCCGCTACCAAAAGCTCCTGCACCTTATCCAGGCACAGCTTCGTTCTTTCTGTAGGACCTGCCAGGAAGCTGCCGTCACCGTCATACGGATGATAGTTCAGGCTTATAAATTCCTCCACGTCGATGCTCTCGGTCCAATTACCCTCAACAAAACCTTCCCACTCTTTTCTCATTTTAATTCCTCCTAAAGACATAATATGAATGCTTGCATTAGATGCATAAACAGACAAATACCGTGCGTTTTCATCGGTTGTATAATGTATACATCGTCTGCTGTGAAGAAAAAAGGACGGCTGCGATTCCCCGCTTTTTCCGTTCTGTGCTTTGCGCCCTCTTGCATTCTGTATACATTTTATGCTGCTATTATATTACTATTTGAATACGGATTAGTCAATGATTTTTTGCCCTTTTTCTTTTTTATCCTATGCCAAATCATCGGTGATAATTCTGTTTTCTGTGCATATATTGTTCTAACGAATAAGCGAGGAGTGTGTATTTGCCGATGAAGGATTATATAGAAGAAAGAGTTATGGAGCTTGCCGATTATATCATCTCCACCAATTCCACCGTACGAGGTGCTGCAAAAAAATTTCGGGTGAGCAAATCCACGGTTCATGTAGTCGTTACAATTCCGAACTGTTTCTTCTGTGCTGTTGCTTTGTTTTTGATACTCTCATCGTCACTTGCATCGTCACTTGCTTCAGCGTCGTTGGAATTGTCTGTTGCCAATATACTTTCGTCTAATCCCAAATCACCCAAAAGACGCAAATAAATGTCTACATTTCCGTCTTTATCTACTTCAATTTTCTGAATGAGTTTCTTTAATTGGGCATTCGTCATCTGTCGTACATCTGTAATATCCTCGATCTTCTTGAATGTATTGTTAAGTATCGTTTCCAGCTGTTCCTCTTTAGTCAGATGATACGCTACCATCTTTAACTCACTTTCCAAACGTTCAATTTCTTTACGCATTCCGCCGATTTTTTCATTCAGTTCCTCACGCGAAATTAAATCATCGGTATACATATCCATATATTTTTCACGAGATTTCTTCAGTTTGGCAAGTTGACTGTTCAATTCCTTTTCATATTCCAGATTTTCATCTTTTGCCTTGTAAACACGCTGAAATTCATTTACCACATAATTGATCACTTTTTTCTTTTGCTTCAATATATTTGCAAAATATTCCTGTAAAACTTCTATCAGTTCTTCTTCATCGACTGTGGTTTTGTTTGGGCAGCTGTCTGCACCTTGTCCGTTACGACCGGAACAAACCCACCGCACATATGTGTTCTTATAGGTACGCACAGTTCTGCGAAATGACCAACCACATTCCTTGCATTTAATCAATGTTGAAAATAAATGCTTATTGCTCTGGCGTTCGTGAGTCATATTAAAGGCTTCATGTCTTCCATGTAAGATCTCTTGTGCTCTTTCGTAAGTTTCATCATCAATGACTCTGTATTCGGGGCGTTCCACCACAAACCATTCAGTTTCATCTTTATCTTTTCTTTGCCCTGTCAAAAAATCTGATATCTCTTGTTTTCCATTTATAATCTTTCCAGTATAAATTTCATTTTTCAATATACGGCAGATCGCATTCTGACTCCATTTTGAATTTCTCTTGGTTTTTACACCTTGTTCATTCAACATATTCGCAATCTTTGAAGCACCATATCCTTCTTCGGTATACCACTTATAGATCTGCTGTACAACTTTTGCCTCTTCCTTATTAATTTCCAGATTAAAGTAATCACCAATGATCTTATCATAACCATAGACAATATTAGGTACTCGTCCTTTTTCTGCATTTATCTTCTTACCAAATTTTACACGTTTTGAAGTATTGGCACTTTCTTCCTGTGCCAATGCACCAAAGATGGTCAGAACAAATTCACTGTTTCCCATACTGGTCATGTTGGCTGTAAGAAACTGTGTTTCGATACCAAGTGTCTTTAACTTACGGACATTCTGTAACAAATCTACAGTATTTCTGGCAAAACGGGAAATGTCCTTTACAACGACCATATCAAACAGACCTTTTTCTGCATCTGACATCATGCGGAGAAATTCTTTACGATTCTTAATTTTTGTTCCGGAAATACCCTCATCTGCATATAATCTTACTAAGATGTCACCGGTACGTTTTGTATATTCGGTGAAGAATTCTTTTTGAGCTTCTAGACTGTTAAGCTGATCGGTTGTGTCGGTAGATACACGACAATATGCTGCTATGTTCATATATAATACCTCTCTGTCGTAGATATATGGTTCTGTTACTACTTTATTATATCATAAAACAGAAAATTGTAAATAGATTAATGCGGAATTAACCATACTCTCATGCCACCATATGTACTGCTCAGCACACAGCGGTTCAATTCAAAATCAACTTCACAAACTTTATTTTACACCCTCTTTTTCCTCATCAGAAAGCTTCTCTGTAGCTTTCCTAATTTCTTTTTCCACTCTCTCCGAATTAGCTTCAATGAAAATTCCAAGCAACATATCAACGGTTGCTTCCACCGTATTCGGATTATGAAATCGATAATTCAACTTACGCTCTTTCACAGCGAAGCATCCCCCTTCTTTTCGTTGTACCTTTGTCCAATTTTATGAGAATCTTGCCTAAAATAGTCCTATAAACCTAAATTCCTTTTTATCTGTTTTCAATCCTACTACTTATATCCGTTCTTCGATTTGCAAACACATTTCGATACTGATACAGCTTATCCAAAATAAGGTTCTTTGAATTTTTCTTAATTTTTTTACTATATGCTTTAACTTTTGGATAACGACTTAATCAGGTTCATGGATACCGTAATAAGTAAGCAAGTCCCTTTTTACTTTTCAAAAAATAGAAAAAAAGAGCAAGAGAACTCACTTGCTGCCGTTTCCGACAATTTCTAAGTTCTTGCTCTTTTGTTTTAACTTTATATACTTCGCCCGTTCATTTTTTCAACTCATATTTGCTTGCACTATTGAAAAATATCACTTAATTCCTGTGACTTCATAATTGTTAAATATTTATCCCTTTGTAATATATAACGCAGTGAATTGATTGAATAGGACAATATACTAATTTTTTTAGCCTTATCTTAGCACTTGTATAAAAGAAAAAAGCGATGAAGCTTACTCACTCTCGTCACAGTGTAAAAGCCATCGCTCTTTATAGTTTCTATTTTATTAACTACTGATTTTGTTTTTTGTAAACCCCCGTATTCTTCTTCAGGCTCTTGGATATAACTTGTTTTGTTCCCGATTTTGCAGTTTTGCTGCTTACCGCTCCAAGCCTTATCCCCTGCTTTGCAAGCTCTGCACTGATTTCGCTCTTTGTCAGTAAAGGAACGCAACATCGATTACAGTTTCCCACACATGTCCTGTCGGGTCGATATTCGTTATCGGGTTATTCGCACAGTATGCGTACAGGTGCAGGCTCTGCGGATCATTTACTTCGCCTCTGTAGCTGTCAGGGTTCAAGAATCTTCCGCTTGCAGGATCATAGAATCTTGCATTTAGGTAATACAATCCGCTTTCGCCATCATATACTCCGCCGCTGAAACGAATCTCGTTATCAACGCTTCCGCTCTGCGTGGTTTCTCCGAAATCTGTATATACATATGATACCACGCAGCTTACAACTATATATTCATTTTATGATAAGTCTGCATCAACAAATTCAGCTGCAGTCAAAATCTTTGGGTACTCAATTCCGGATTCGAGAAAATCCTTATCTCCTGTAAGTAAGATATCAGCCTTTGCATAAAGTGCAGCTCTAAGAATAGGTCGATCATTTACATCTCGAATTTTTTCTTCTGTTAAATATTCCTCCACAGGTATAGGAACCAACTCAAGTGTTAATAATGCCAATGATAAAAAAGTCTCAAATGCATGTATTTTTTGCGGAAACTTGCGATTAAAAATCCGACGCATTTCATCAATATTCTGCTCGCAAACAAGCCCTCGGTTTGGATATGTTACTGCTTTTACAAATGCTTTATAAGGTGTTCCTTTATCGCTTAATGCTGCTGATATAAGAATATTTGTATCAATCAGTATTTTCATTCATTCTCGCTTTCTGCACGAATTTCTTTAACTAAATTCATGACTTCATCTTCAGAATTCAGTCCCATACTTTCTCCTAAACCTTTCATCTGTGCTTGCAACATTTGCATAGCGTAAACCGCAGAATTAATAAGCCTTACATTTCCATTTTCTACAACAAATGTCACTCTGTCGCCACTTGCAACACCTAAAATTTCACGAATGTCTTTAGGTATTGTAATTTGACCTTTCGACATTACTTTTGCATTATCTATAAATGTACTTGCAACCATTTATTCTACCTCCCCTTTGTTATCATGGTAGGGATTTCCCTACTTTTATTATATTCATATTCTTTGAATTTATCAAGCAGATTAAACAAAATTCACAAGATTTTTTATATATGTGTTTATGCTTATGTCAAAAATCTGCAAGCTGCCGAGCATCGCTCGGCAGCTTACTTCGTCAGTTATTGTATTTCTTCCAGATATTCCGCATACTTTTCGCGTGTCCATTCATTATAGCCATAGAAATCCGAGTCAGGATCCTCGAAGAAGCTGTAAAACTTCTTTCTTAAAAGTCCCGTATATATGCATACCGATTATTCTTATTACTCACTTAAAAATATCGGTATAGTGTTTTTTATTATGCTCGGAATTTGACTTTCAATCAACTGAAACAGTTCTTTATTTATTACAGTCAGCCTAACTGTACCAAAATAGTCATTACTTCTATTAACTGGTTTGAGTTGACTTAATGCACGATTATCTATAGTCCAACGACTAATTACATTAGGATTTCCGATCACAATTTGTTCTCCAAAATCATTTGCAAATCTATCCATCATCACATCATTTGGTTTACACACATTTCTGCCGCATTTATGACATTTTGAAGCTCTAATGTAATAATCATTCTTAAGTGAGCATGATTCTATTAGGGCATTTTCCCCATCTAAAAAATATGCCCACCTCAGTCCATTTTTCTGCAAAACAGGTTTGAAAAACTTTTCATCCACATTATTCTTAGTCAAATACTTTTGTAATGCATCTGAGATTACAGAATCTTTTGAAAACTCATAATTAGTAGCACCACAAACCCCCTCAAAGCTTTTTTTTAATCCTCCCTGCGGCTTTACATATATCGTATCGGTATGATCCCATGTTTTACAAACATTTTCATTTGTATCGTCCGACTTGCATACCAATTGAAAAGAATTAAACTTCTCTTCATTCCAATCATCATAATAATCATACTTTTTTTCAAATCTAAGTAAGTACGCACTCGCCCTATTAAAATCTTCGGTTTCATACTTCGTGTATGTGCTAATGCTAAAATCGGAAATCTCCTTTATTTTTTTCAAATATTCAAATATCTCCGTAAAATCTTGTCTTCCATCTATAATTTTTAGCCGATATACTCCATCTCGAATCTTTTTGCATCCGCTCTTCTTGTTTTTCAAAAATATATCATCAAAGCAAGTTAATATCTTCTTCTCCTTTACATTAAACCCCTTTTCCCAACTTTGTGGCAGAAATTTTATATCTACATTATTATACATAAGTTTAACCTCTCAATTTCCTTATATGGGCTTCACATATATTGTGAAGCCCATACCTAAAAGTTAAATTACAACAGTTCTTCTAATGCAATCTTCTTTAATGCAGGCATATCTCTATATACTTTCTTAACTATGTTTCTAAGCTGTTTTTTAGATAAGCGGCTATAATCTGTACCGATAGGGCAAGCCTGCCTAAATCTTTTGGTTATCGTTTGGTGAAGCTTTTTATCAATAGCAACTGACGCAATCTCGCTTTGTGATTTGCCAACCACAGTCGCAAACCTCTTTTCTACAATATGATGGATTTCAATTCTTCCATATTTTTGTCCCTTGAATATTTTATTCAAACTTTTATATGTTCCAACAGTAAGGTTTTTTGCAGTTTTAAGGTCGCTTATTTTGCTCGGTATCCTTAAACTAATTTTGCTTACCGTCGAAGTTCCTTTAACAGCTTTAATTGCATATGAACCCGGAACAAAGGGAATAAATGTTGCACCTATATCCCAAATCAAATATCCCAAGTTTGTCCATGATGGAGCATTCATCAATTGAATTATACTCCATCCAACACTTGCAACATCCAGTACAGTTTCCCACGCATGCCCGCTCGGATCTACATAGTTTATCGGGTTATTCGCACAGTATGCGTACAGGTGCCATGTGTCTGCATCGTTCTTCTCGCCTCTGTAGCTGTCTTGCGTGATAAACCTGCCTGTGCTTGGGTCGTAGAATCTTGCGTTCAGATACAGCAGTCCTGTCAGCT